>JAFIHQ010000005.1 GCA_017849315.1 Treponema sp. | reverse complement strand
ATGAACTACTACAGCAACCTTGCAAGCGTCAAAGTCATGAAAGACATGCGCATGCAGCTCTTTACTCACGTGCTCACGCGGTCCATGGCCTTTCTTTCCCGTCAGCCCGTGGGCCGGCTCGTCACCCGCATGACTAGCGACGTGGAAACCATAAGCGAGTTCTTTACTGAGGTCCTTTCGGCTCTCATAAAGGACGGTTCTATCATGATCGGTTCTTTGGCCGTTCTCTATGTATTTGACGTCCGCCTTGCCCTTGTAGTGACAGCCAGCCTGCCTTTTGTGCTCATCACGTCTGACATCTCCAGGAAAAAGTCACGTGATGCCTATCGCAAGCAACGGCTTATGACAAGCAAGGTGAACTCTTACATTTCGGAACACCTTTCCGGCATTGAAGTCGTAAAACTGTTTGGCAAGGAAGACGCCTCCAAAGATGAATTCAAGCGTTACGACGAAGAGCTTAAGCAGGCCAACCTCGGTGAAATGTACGTCTATGCAACGTTTAGGCCAATCGTCGATCTTCTTTCTACTATGACCACCATAGCAGTGCTCGGTGTTGGAGCCTCCTTTTATTTGTCGCATTCGATTTCTCTGGGCACGCTCATAGCCTTTATCAACCTTATTGGCATGGTTTATTCTCCCATAAAGGATGTCTCCGAGAAGTATGTCAACTTGCAAAGCGCCATGGCCGGGGCGGAGCGCATCTTTACGCTCCTCGACGCCAAGGAAATGATAATCGATGCGCCCAAGATACCCATGCCCAGCCTTGTCCGTGGCCATATTCAGTTTGAAAATGTCTGGTTCGCCTACAAAGAAGAAGAATGGGTACTCAAGGATGTCTCCTTTACTGTTGAACCAGGGCAAATGGTCGCCATTGTTGGGTATACAGGTGCAGGCAAGACTACGATTACAAACCTTGTAACCCGTTTTTGGGACATTCAAAAGGGATCAATCCGTATCGATGGCAACGATGTCCGCGATCTGCCTTTGGCTGGCCTCAGGCGTAGTATCCAGCCCGTTCCGCAGGACGTGTTTCTTTTTTCAGGGACCATTGCGGAGAATATTCGTCTGGGCACCGAAGTTACCGAAGAACGCATGAAACTCGCAGCGGAAGCAGTCCACGCCAACGAATTCATCGAAGTGCTCCCCAACGGGTACTATACCGAACTTTCCGAGGGTGGCAGTAACTTGAGCCAGGGCCAGCGACAGCTTCTGTCTTTCGCGCGCGTTCTGGCTCATGACCCGGCGATTATTATTCTTGATGAAGCAACGAGTTCCGTTGACACAGAGACCGAAAAACTCATTCAGAGAGGAATTGAAGGGCTTTTGTCCGGCAGGACGAGCATTGTCATAGCGCACCGTTTGTCCACTATTCGCAATGCGGACAAAATCATCGTGCTTGCACATGGCAAAATTGTTGAAACCGGCACACACGACGAACTCATTGCTGCACAGGGCCTGTACTGGAATCTATACAGGCTGCAGAATAGCGGCATCGTGCTATGAGTGTGTTGCGAGTGTTATGAAGCCATTCGACGAGATTCTTGAGCCAGTCATACTCGGGCAGAACAGGGGTTTTTACTTTGTTTTCAAACCTCCTTACATGGATTCCGTGCCTATTGAGTCGGCGAAAAACTCCGGCAAAAGACCTTTGGCAGCGATAGAGGCAAGGGCAGATCCAAAGACAGCTGCAAGGGCTCCAGGGCATGACTTGGTCTCCTGGCTGGCCGAGCAGAAACCTGAGATTGCGCCGCTACCCTCTGGAATTCCCTCTTCTCTCGGGCTTCTTGCCCACCGCTATCGTCTTGAGCTCGGTCTTGTCTCTCGTCTGGACAATCCAACTTCTGGCCTTGTGCTTTTTGCGCGTACCTTTGATAGCTTTGTAGCCTTTATTCATGCACAGCAGGAGGACAAGGTAGTAAAAAGCTATAGACTTGCTGCATCGCCTGCCGCGATAACTCCAAGCTGTGAGTCGGAATCAGTTGCGTTTGTGCCTGGGTCTATGCCTTCGATCTTTTTGCCCGAAAGGGATTTTCTCGAAAATGCCCTACAAGTAGCCGCATCAACAGGTTCGCTTGATGATTATTTTCTGAAATTTTCCGTATCGAGCAGGTTCCGGTCGTATGGCAGAGGTGGAGCCCGAGTCGCCTGCATTCTGCCAGAGCTGGCTTCGAAAACTAAGAAGCCTCTTACAAAAGAAGTCTATACGACCGAACTCTTTCCGCGGGGCCTCTTCGGGCAATTCCATGCGCTCGAACTTGATGCACAGATACATTCTGGATTTCGCCACCAGATACGGGCACATTTGGCATGGGCGGGATTTCCCATCATAGGGGACTCTGTTTATGGCAGCTCTTTTGAGCAAGTACGACAGGATCGCAAGGCTACGATTTCAGAAAGGCTGCTTCTTGAGTCATATGCAGTACGCATAGCGCCCCACGATTCATGGCCCGATGGCTTTTACTATAGCATATATAAATTAAGATAACTATTCGCTTCTAAAAATCAAGAATATGAGGTAAAGTACATAAAAATGCACATGCTATAGTCCTTTAGCGACACTTTGAGTATGAATGTCTCGAGCGATCTTGTGATGCAACAAGCCTTTCATCGGGAGGCTCGGGGCAAGCTCGAGGGCGCTTCACAGATTGCCTTGCCCTGTGGTACTCTTGCCTTAAGCATCAAGATTAAGGAGTGGAGATATGGCGTATAAAGTAGGTGATGCGTGCACTAACTGTGGGACTTGCGAGAGCGAATGCCCCGTTGAGGCAATCAGCGAAAAAGATAATGCACGCTGGATCGATCCTGACAAGTGCATCGATTGTGGAGCCTGCGCAGCTGTCTGCCCGGTAGAGACAATTTCCCCTGCCAACTGATAAGGAATTATCAGCGTATTCATTGAAGTTGATTAGCTTTTTATTGTGCTTTAAAGCGCAGTAGGGGCTGGTTTGGGGTAAAAAAGGGCCGCGACCATTGGTCGCGGCCCTTTTTTTGCCAATCCAGCTGATTAGAGCTTGTACTTTTTGCAGAAAGCTTCCAAGACGTCCGCAAGATCCGGTTTACCGATTTCCTGGAGCTCGTACCCGACTTTGACGGTCGGTTTGTCAATCTTAATCACACGGTTTAGGTCGATCGGTGTGCCTATTACAACGGTGTCGCAGTCGGTACGGTTGATGGTCTGTTCCAGATCGTGAATCTGTTCTTCACCATAGCCCATCGCCGGCAGGAGCGTTCCGATGTTGGGGTATGTTCTAAAGGTGTCAGCGAGCTTGCCCACAACATAGGGTCGCGGATCCACCAGTTCCGCAGCCTGGAATTTGCGTGCTGCAACGACAGCCGCACCGAGTTTCATCATGCCATGAGTAAGGGTAGGCCCATCTTCGACACAGAGAACGCGCTTGCCTTTGATGAGTTCCGGTTTGTCCACGTTGATAGGGCTCGCGGCATCGATGACCATCGCGCCTGGATTGACACGGGAAATGTTCTCGCGTACCAGCTGAACGTTTTCCGGGCTTGCCGAATCGATCTTGTTGATAACGACCACGTCGGCAGTGCGCAGGGAAACTTCACCCGGATAGAAGGATACTTCGTTGCCGGCGCGCAGGGGATCTGCCACCGTTATGGTGAGATCGGGAACATAGAAGGAGAAATCGTTATTGCCACCATCCCAAAGGATGACGTCAGCCTCCTGTTCTGCCTGACGCAAAATCGCCTCGTAGTCGACGCCAGCGTAGATCACATTGCCCCGCACGACGTGAGGCTCATATTCCTCCATCTCCTCAATGGTACACTCGTATTTTGCAAGGTCGGCGACTGTTGCATAGCGCTGGACCTTTTGTTTCACAAGGTCGCCATAAGGCATTGGGTGACGTATCGCAACAACCTTGAGCCCTCGTGCCATCAACATTTGAACAATCTTCCTGGATGTCTGGCTTTTTCCGGAACCTGTTCTTACGGCGCATACGGCAATAACAGGCTTGCTGGACTTGATCTGAGTATCTTTGGGCCCCAGCAAGGTAAAAGAAGCTCCTGCTGCATTGACAATGGCAGACATTTTCATAACGTGAGCATAGGGAACATCGGAATAAGCGAAAACGCACTCATCCACGTTAAGATCTTTGATGAGTGAAGGTAAATCCGACTCTGCAAAAATGGGAATGCCTTGCGGATAGAGCGGTCCTGCCAGCTCGGCTGGATACTTTCTGCCTGCAATATCCGGGATCTGCGCCGCGGTAAAGGCTACGACCTCGGCATTTGGATCGTTGCGGTAGTGAGTATTGAAGTTGTGGAAATCTCTTCCTGCGGCTCCGATGATGATGATTCTTCTTCGTGCCATATCTGCCATCCTTCTTTCTAAAGCGTTTTGGAATCGAATCGATGTAATGATTGAACCGCTTTTTTTAGCTGTCAAGCAGAAAGGTTTTCTTACTAAACGCGAAAAAACGCGCCATTTTGCATTAAAATCCAAAAAAGTCTAGGCTCTTATGTTGCTTCATGCAGACAGTAGGCAATTTGTGCTAATAGTTATGCAAAAAAGAATTTTGCAGAAAGCAGAAGATTTTTTCTTTAAGATATTGCATAATGCCGCGCATGAATCAGTTAGCGATCAATAGTGAAATTGGCAGGCTGAGGAAGGTCATTCTACACACTCCCGGGCTCGAGATTGAATCCATGACCCCACGTGAGGCAGAAAAGGACCTTTACAACGATATTATTCCGCTTCAGGCGGTCTTGGGCGAGTATACCCAGCTCAAAGAGTTCTTAAGCACGGTGAGCGAGGTGCGCGAACTTGTGGACCTGCTTGCCGACTGCCTTGCCGATGCAGGCAATAAGTTCGAGTTTCTTTCCAGCCTCAGCTCCTGCTTTCCGATTCATGCCACAATGATGGAGCTTATGGCGCAGCCCTCAACACAGTTGGCTAGGACGATAATAGAAGGGGTGGCCGCACCTGCTCAGTCCTTTGCGCATTTCTTGGACGAAAACAGCTACGCATCCAGGCCTTTGCCCAATACCTACTTTATGCGCGACAGTGCGGCCGTAATCGGTGCAAGTGCTTTGGCCGCCGCCACAGCATACGATGTGCGAATGCTCGAAGCGTACATAACCCGCTTTATTTTCAGTCATCATCCTCAATTTATGGCTGAGAGCTTTCTCTTTGACGGGCCGACGGAGCGCAACCGCTACATCACCATAGAGGGAGGCGATATCATCGTACTCTCTTCCAGAGCGCTCGTTCTGGGCATCTCTGAGCGCACAACGCCCTTTGCGATCGAGCGGGTGGCCAGGAGTATGGCACGCACGGTACAGGACGATGTGGTGATCTTTGCAGTCGATATCCCCAAGACAAGGGCTACCATCCACTTGGATATGGTCTTTACCATGATCGACCGCGACTGCGCCCTCGTGTACGATCCTGTCATCACCGGCAAGGATCGGGCCAGAGCGTATCATATCGACTCGAGTCCCAACGGAAATCTGCATTACGGTGAGTGTGATTCGCTTGTTGACGGCTTAAAGGGCGCTGGCTTCGACATAGAACCGGTCTTCTGTGGCAATAAACACAGCATCTATCAAGAACGGGAACAGTGGCTTTCCGGGGCCAATTCTTTTGCCTTCGCTCCCGGCAAGATCATCATGTATTCCTGCAACACCTACACCATGGAAGCTCTTGCCAATGCTGGCTTTGCTATAAAGCATTCGCTCGATTTTATCCAAGGCAAAGACAGCATCGACAACTACGGCAGGCTCGTGGTCGCTTTCGACGGCATCGAGCTCGCCCGCGGCGGTGGTGGGCCGCGCTGTATGACCCTGCCAGTCATGCGGGACGAGCTTTAGTCGGGTGCCCGGCGCCTTGCCATGTAAATCCGTATGGTGACGCCTGCCGGATTGTGACGGCGACTCAGCTGCATCCTGTGGTCGAGCCACAGGTCTCGCACTTAAGACAGGTGCCATTGCGTACGAGCGTCATGTTTCCGCACACGGGGCAAGGATCGCCTTCATAGCCTTTTTGCCTGGCCGCGCGAATATTCTTTGTTGCTGCATCCAGATGCGTGGAAGGCGTTGAGCCTGCCCCGTTGTTTTCCGGGTGCTGCACCTCGCGTTCGGAGTTTATGGGGGCCCTGATCATCATCATTGTGTTGTCGTCGGAAAAACTCGGACTCGACTGTACTGGTTTTGCAGGATGGCTCGATCTGCCATTCTCAAAAGCATTTCGTTCCCTTCCTGTCGTTCCTTGCGGTTCCTTGCTTTGCATGGACGTGGCTACAAGGTCTTCAGGTTTGATCTGCCCTAGATCGTGACGGTCCAGATATGAAATGGCGAGGTCCCGGAAGATGTAGTCCAGAACGCTTGTAGCCATCTTTATATAGTCGTGTCCCTGTACGACGCCGTTTGGCTCGAATTTGGTAAAAGTAAAAGCGTCGACGTATTCATCAAGGGGTACGCCATACTGCAAACCGAGCGACACGGCTATGGCAAAAGAATTAAGGATACTTCTAAAAGCGGCGCCTTCCTTATGCATGTCCAGGAATATCTCGCCCAAGTTCCCATCCTCGTATTCACCAGTGCGCAAAAACACTGAGTGGCCTGCAATCTTTGCCTTTTGCGTATAACCCTTACGCCTATTAGGTAAAGAATGCCGTATGCCGCGGGGTGCAACCGGCATGCCGGGAAGTTCCGGTGCGAGCTCTGCTTGCGAGCGAGTGGTTATTCCTGGTTCGATCGGCGCCTCTGGTTCGGGTTCTTCTTCGGCTTTCGGACTCTCGGGTGCAGTCTGCAGGGCAACGATTGCATCGGCAATCTTGTCCACACCCGGGGCAAGGGCAGAAAGCGGTTGCGAAAGCTTGGAGCCATCCCTGTAAAGGGCTATGGACTTAAGCATTGACCGCCAGGCGAGCATATAAGCTCCCTTGACATCGTCCGTTGTAGCCTGATTTGGCATGTTGATTGTCTTGGAAATGGCGCCTGAGACAAAAGGCTGAACCGCGGCCATCATAGCGATGTGGGCCTTCCAGTCGATGCTGCGCGCACCTTTCTTTCCCGATGGCGTCGCCGTGTCGAAGACGGGTAAGTCTTCTGCCTTTAGGAAGGGAGCCCCTTCCAAGCCCATAAAGCCACAGGCATAGATTTCTGCCGCCTCCACCTCGTCCGGAGTGTAACCAAGCCAGGAAAGCAGGCTAAAGTCTGGATCGTTATATTCACTTTCGCTTACGCCCAGATTGGATAGGATCTCTGTACCAAGCACGCCAGGCGCAAAACAGTTCTCCAGAGAAAAGGCGTT
>JAFIHQ010000037.1 GCA_017849315.1 Treponema sp. | reverse complement strand
TCTCAATGTACATCTTTCTTTCAAAGACGGTTTTTACAACAACATTATAGGCACACTCTTCTCAAACCTGACACCAAGTGCCACTGGCGGGCAACCGTTTCAGATCTACCACTACACAAAGCTCGGGCTTGAATCGACAACCTCCTCCAATGTGGTTTTTTCCCGCATTATGGAGAGCAATTTGGTCCAACTTGCCATTATCCTAATTTTCTTTCGGCGAGGCATTAATCTGATTGCGATGGCCGGCAAGGGTTCGTACCTGCTGATCGTTGGAATGATAGTCACTGTCGTAATAACAGTTGTCCTCATCTTAGCATTCACCAACGCCCATCTTCTTAACGCACTAGCGCTGAAACTCGATAAATCACGTCTCGGCAAGTGGATAGCCAAGGTATCTAAAGACGATAAATGGGCAGAAAAGTTCTGCGTGTGGACGGATGACCTCAGCAAAGGCTTCAAGCTGCTCTGGGTGGGGAACACTGCGGCCATAGTGGCTGACCTTGCACTCTATTTGGTCGACCAACTGATCTATGCCTTTGCCCTTTACGTGCCGCTCACCGCGTTTGTTGGAATCGCAATTCCTGTTCCAGAATTCCTTTTAACATTTATACTCTGTAGCCTTGTATCGGCTTTTATCCCGACACCTGGTGCCGCGGGCAGCATAGAGGCCAGCTTCGTACTCGTTTTGGGTGCAATAACCGGCAAGCCGGCAGAAGCAATGAGCGCCATTCTCATATGGCGTCTTGGCGCATTCTATCTTCACCTACTGTTCGGTTCGATTGTCTATTTCACTGTTCCAATCAAGGCAAAAATATACAAGCCGGACAAGAATGGCGTATTGCGCCGCCAAAAGATCAGCGCCTCTGACAAGGGAGAAACAACTTAATCATCTACGTCTCAAGCACCTGCCCGGCCGACGCCTGACCTGACCGGGAGCTGCTATTTCAGCAATACAGCCTCTGCCACTGATTGGGCTACTTGCCTACCCATAAGTTGTTCTATGATCGCAATGGCGAATTCGCCTGCCGTGCCAGGCGCCCGCGAAGTGATTATGTTACCGTCCCGTACGACTCGTTCTGGCACAAAAATCCCGTCCGGTACCTGCTTCTCGGTACCAGGAAAGCCCGTGAAGCGCCTGCCGGATAAGAGTCCACAAGCACCTTGCAATACAACAGCGGGGGCAGCACAAATCGCGGCGACAATTTTTCCTTCGGAAAAATGCCGTTTTATCATGGCAACGGCCTTGGCAGAGCCCGCAATGTTTGTGGCACCCGGCATGCCGCCAGGCACAATTACGGCGTCAAAGAGGTTCTCGCTTACACTGTCCAAGACAGCATTGACGGTAACCGCTATGTTCCTTGCACCCTTTACCTGAAAACTCCTCATCCCGACGAGTGTTACCTCGATACCTGCCCTGCGGAGATAATCCACAGGAGTCAACGCCTCGACTTCCTCCGATCCGTCAGCCATAAACACACAGGCAGTTTTCATATTGACCTCCTGCAAATTCATTGTCGTGGCCTGTGACTCAGGCCAAACCGCCCAATAACAATCCGACGACATACGCTGCCAGTGCTGCTACACTTCCGACAAGAAGCATCTCGAGCCCTGAAATGTACCACTTTCTACCCGTAATTATCGTCTTGAGCGCTCCAAGACCGAAGAGGGTCAGCGCCGTCAGCCCAATAGAAAGGGGGAATCCTATTGCAGCGACGCCCGGTATGAATATACCGAGTACATACGCTGCCACGGGCAAAAAACCAAAGCAAACAAATGCCACAAAGGTAGCAAGTGCGTTCTTGACTGGCGACTCGTCGCTTGGCAGAATCCCTAGCTCTTCGATCATCATTGTATCAACCCAGGATTTCTTGTCTTTGGCTATAATTTCCACTACGGCGTGCGCATCTTCTTTGGACATTCCGCGGTCTTTGTAGATTTCGACAAGCTCGCGTTTTTCGCCCTCAGGGTAATTATCCACTTCCCACGCTTCCCGTGCCCGCTCCGCCGCCTCGTACTCACTTTCGCTTTTGGAGGACAGATAGTCGCCAATCGACATAGAAAGCCCATCTGCCAGCAAGTTGGCAAGGCCCATAATGAGCACGATGCCGCTCGATAACGAAGCGCCAGCCACCCCCGCTACGGCTGCAAACGTTGTTATGGTGCCATCAAGGCCGCCATAAACGATGCTCTTTATATACTTGCCACTTCCTGTTCTGTGCTTCTCTTCTGCAGCGGAAGCACTATGGGCCCGCCGAGCCGCTTCAACATCTCCCTTTTTCCAGGCGTCCCGCGCCTCGTCCAATCTTCGCGTTATCATAACGACCTCCGCCCTCTCCACTATAGCCTAGCACATTTGTAAAAATAAAGCTCATTTTCTGTGGAACAAGGTCTGTTTCTGGTATACTATTTTTACGAGCGGGAGCTTAATCGCCCCTTTTGGCATCAGTATGGCTGTATCTTATCCGCATCAAAAAGTCAAAATGAAAAGCGCTATTTCGACAAATCAGGAGCAGTTGTTTATGACAAAAGAGTTAAACGATAAGATCATTCTTGTTGTGAATTGTGGGAGTTCGTCGCTTAAGTACGAGGTTTTCAAGATGCCGGACAAGGAAAGCCTTGGTAAAGGCACAGTGGAACGCATTGGCGATGCGGGAAGCTTTCTGGCCCAGAGCTCGCCTCGAGGCAACATCAGAATAGAAGAGCCCATGGCGGATCATGGCGCGGCAATGACCCGAATTGCCAAAACATTGGTGGATCCTCAGAATGGCATACTGAACTCCATAGACGAGATTGATGCAGTGGGGCACAGGGTTGTCCACGGTGGAGAACAATTCTCCGAGTCCGTGGTAATTTCTGCTGAGGTGATCAAGGCTATAGAGGCGAACATCGAACTTGCGCCCCTGCACAACCCTGCCAACCTCACCGGTATTCAAGAAACCATGAAGCTATTGCCCGGCAAACCGAACGTGGCCGTCTTTGACACAGCCTTTCACCAGACTATGCCACCCGCAGCCTACCTTTACGGCTTACCCCGCGAGCTCTACGACAAGTACAAAATCCGCAGGTATGGTTTTCATGGCACAAGCCATCGCTACGTTGCGAACCGCGCGCTCGCTCTTATGAAGCGCGATGCGGCCAACACTAACCTTATTACCTGTCACCTTGGCAACGGAGCATCCATTACGGCAGTGGAAAATGGCAAGTCCATAGACACCTCGATGGGCTTTACCCCGTTGGAAGGCCTCATGATGGGAACGCGGTCAGGTGATTTCGATCCGTCCATTTGGGGGTATCTGGAGGATCGAGGGTATACGTCCAAAGAGATAAGCGACATCATAAACAAGAAAAGCGGCCTCTATGGGCTTTCTGGCATTTCCAACGATCTGCGCGACCTGGAGGGCGCTGTCGACTTGGGCGACAAAGATGCGACTGAGGCCTTGGAGGTTTTTGCGCATCGAGTACGGAAATACATCGGTGCCTATTCAGCGGAGCTTTTCAAGGTAGATGGGCTAGTGTTTACAGGCGGGATAGGGCAGTATGGTGTTCGCATGCGTGAGCGCATCTGTCACCGGCTGGAGAATATCGGTATTATTATGGATTACGCACGCAATGTCGCTAACGGGAGTAAGGAGGGCATCGTTTCCACACCCTATTCTCCAACAACGATCCTCGTCATACCGACGAACGAGGAGCTGCAAATTGCGATGGATACGTATAGGATAGCCTGCGCCTAGAGTCGTGCTCTTGACTTGGCCGTTTGCTTGCCTGTCCTTCCATTGCCGCGTCAGGCATGCAAACGGCACCGAGGCAGTTTTTCAGGTTGGGGGCTGATTGGAAGACGGCGAAACGTAGTGCCAATCGAGGGGAGGAATCTTGTCCAATCGGGCCATTGCCGTACCAATGGCTGAAGAAGCTCCCCATACCGGTAGATATATAAAACTATATAATATAAAGAATAAAAAAGAAAAACCCTGACCGAATCTGTTCGCAAAGTGCTTGTACCACACACTGCACGCAACAAACGAAGCCATGCAGAAAAGGTCAAGAACAAGGCCACCGATACTCTTGGGCGCCGCAAAAATGAGATTCGTTAGGCCTATAAGCGCAAGAACACCTGTCACCAATGGCAATGGAAAAACCATGCTGCTCAAGGCCATGCCCAGGCGGCTTTTTGAAGATAAATGAGCGAATTTGCCAACATATGCCTTCCCCCAAAGGCCAACGCTCACAGCCCAACGCTTACGCTGTTTGTACCAGGCGCTTATGGTTTCAGGGACGTCATCATATACGTGGAGCGAAGGCTCGATACCAAAACGGGCGCCCGCTAAATATGCTCTTGCTGCAAAGTCAACGTCTTCGTTTACGACGCCTGCAAATCCGTTGAGTTGGTCAAAAAGCTCTCGGCGAACGCAGAAGGCTGCCCCGTTTATTGACGGGCATTGCCCAACTATGTCGGCATATACTTTAGCCCCAATTATATTCGCAAGAAACTCGAACTTGACCACCGCAGCGAGTGGCCCCCTGCCTATACCTTCCTTAGGCATCTCGACAATATCATATTGTTGCAAAAGGGATAGGCAAGTTTCAAAAATGTTTATGTCATCTGGAACAGTTATATCATTATCAAAAAACACAAGGTTCTCGACCTGTACGCTGGCTATAGCGTGATTCAATGCCAGCGCCTTGCCCAGATGAGGGTTGCCTTCGACAATACTTACCCTTGGTAGACCACATATTTGCGTAAGCGCACTCGCGATCTCCGGCGTTGTTTCTCCATCTACGACAACATAGACACAAGAATCAGGAAAAGCTTCTGCCGAAAGTTTCTGAACGAGCAAAACTGCCCGTTTCGGAACCTTGTATACAGGGATAAAGGCTGCAATCTTTGGCATGGCGAGCTCCTTTACTTCAACTTTCAACTTTCAACTTTCAACTTTCAACGACTTCAATCGGTACGTTATACCAAAATCCACACAAGAACCCAAGACACAAAAATGGGGCGTATCTTTGTCTTCCATCCCCTGCCACCGGCAGAGTCCAAAACGGAAGCAAATCAACGCCCCTTCTAAGTTCGACTGGCGGCCTTTCTGATTCAGCCCTTAATGTTATAGAAGACCCCGCGGCCCTTGTATTCGGCAATTCCTTCCATCTCGTCCTCAATGCGCATGAGCTGGTTGTATTTGCAGATGCGGTCCGTGCGCGACATGGACCCGGTCTTGATCTGACCGGTTTCTCGGCCAACAACGAGGTCTGCAATAAAGGTGTCTTCGGTCTCACCGGAGCGGTGGGAAACGATGGCGGTGTAGCCCGCTTTCTTTGCCATTTCAATAGCTTCGATGGTTTCGGACACGGTCCCGATCTGGTTCAGCTTGATCAGAATGGAGTTGCATGCGCCCATCTTGATGCCTTTTTCGAGCCGCTTGGTGTTCGTGACAAAGAAGTCGTCTCCGACAATCTGGATCTTGTTACCCAATGCTTTAGTCAGCTTCACATAGCCATCCCAGTCGTTCTGATCGAGCCCGTCCTCGATGGAGATGATGGGATATTTCTGGACCCACGAAGTGTAAAGCTCGATGAGTTCGTCGGCGGTGAAGAGCCTGTCTGGGTTGGATTTCCAGAACTTGTATCCCTTGCCCTCGCCTTCGTCCATGAGTTCGGACGCTGCACAGTCGAGCGCGATGGCCACTTGCTCGCCAGGTTTGTAACCGGCCTTTTCAATGGCCTTCATGATGAACTGGAGGGCCTCTTCGTTGGCCAAGTTTGGTGCAAAACCGCCTTCATCGCCAACTGAAGTGTTCTGGCCAGCATCTTTGAGCAGGCTCTTAAGGTTATGGAAAACCTCGGCTGTCATGCGCACCGCTTCTCTAAAGGACTGTGCGCCAACCGGCATGACCATGAATTCCTGGAAATCGATCTTGTTGTCCGAGTGCTTGCCACCGTTGATGATATTGGCCATCGGCACTGGCATCAGCGTGGTGTGAGGCCCGCCAAGGTATTTGTAAAGTGGCAGCCCGAGGTATTCGGCAGCTGCGCGGGAAACCGCCATGGAGACGCCCAAGATTGCGTTGGCTCCAAGCTTGCCCTTGTTCTCCGTGCCATCGAGCTCAATCAGGGTTCTGTCGATGTCGACCTGTTCCAGCGCATCGAGTCCACAGATCTCTGCGGCGATGGTTGTGTTCACGTTCTCTACGGCAGTGAGAACGCCCTTGCCCAGATAGCGTTTCTTGTCGCCATCGCGGAGCTCGACCGCTTCGTAGGCGCCCGTCGATGCTCCGGATGGTACCGCAGCGCGGCCCATGGTACCGTCTTCCAGGACGACGTCCACCTCGACGGTAGGGTTCCCCCGGGAATCCAGAATCTCTCTCGCCTCAACATATTCGATGACACTCATAGATTTTCTCCTTACAAAACGAAGTGGATAAAAGAATACCTTTTTGGCAGTAGGAGCGTCAAGGATGGCTTTGCCCCGATGTTGATCGGTGGTCGGTCAGTGGGGCAGTGGTCTGTCAGTGCCCGAGGGCGTCCAAAATGCGGTCCAGGTCGTCGCTTGTGTAGTACTCAATTACGATCGAGCCGCTTTTTGCGTCGCCGCGGATTTCCACTTTAGTTCCCAGACGCTCGATCAAGGTCTCGACGACGGCCCGAAGGTTGGGGTCGAGCTCGCCATCGCCGCCTTTGGCCTTGGTGCCACCAGAATTGGCTCCCCTGCCTTTGCCATTCTTTCGGTGCGCTTTTTGCCCCTCTTCAAGCCCTTCCTGAACGGCGAGTTCGGCCTGTCGCACAGAAAGCCCCTCTTCCACAATACGATGGAATAAGAGTTCGCGCTTCTTTTCGTCGGCGATGGCGAGCAGGCTGCGGGCATGCCCAGGCGTCAGTTTGCCATCGCTTACTGCCTGCTTCATGGCATCTGGCAGGCGCAGAAGCCTAAGCGCGTTAGCAACCGTGCTTCGATTTTTCCCTACGATTTCCGCAACCTGCTCCTGCGTGGAACCGGTGAGTTCCATGAGCGCTTCGTAAGCCTGCGCTTCTTCCATCGGGTTGAGGTCTTCGCGCTGAATGTTTTCGATGAGAGAAAGCTCAAGCCGTTTTTCTGCCGAAACTGGCCGCAAGATGACGGGAACCTCAGTAAGCCCCGCCTTAATGGCAGCTCGATAACGCCTTTCTCCAGCAATAATTATATATTGATCTTCCCCTGCGGGTTCCGCAATGATGGGTTGTATAAGCCCATGGCGCTTTATGGAATTCGCAAGCTCTTCGATGGATTCTTCGGAAAATGTCTTGCGGGGTTGGTCCGGATTAGGCTTCAAATTGACAAGGGGTACAATATTGACAAGGTCTCCCGTCAAGTCACCAGGACCTTTTTCAGTATCGAAGTACTGCTGATGTTCAGGGATGAGCGCTCCCAGCCCCTTGCCCAAACCGAATTTAGCCACGATCGATCAACTCCTCGGCAACCGCCATGTAGCTTCGCGCGCCAATGCAGGTGGGATCATAGAGCATAACAGGGAGCCCATGCGAGGGCGCCTCCGAAAGCCGGACGTTTCGCGGAACAATGGTTTTAAAAACGCGATCCCTAAAATACTCCGTGACTTGCCGAACGACTTCCTGCGACAGTTTTGTCCTGCCGTCGAACATGGTGAGCAGAATACCGCTGATCTTTAGGGACGGATTCATGCTCTTCTGGACAAGCCCGATGGTCTGCAAAATGAGCGAAAGCCCTTCAAGAGCGAAATACTCGCATTGCAAGGGGATAATAACCTCCGTGGCGGCGTTGAGGCCGTTCAGAGTCAGAATCCCCAACGACGGCGGGCAATCGATCAGGATAAACTCGTACTCATCCGCCACGGTCGCAAGCGCCCGTTTTAGATAATCGTTGCGGTCTTCCTTGTCCACAAGCTCAACAGTAGCACCAGACAGGTCAATAGAAGATGGAACCAGAAAGAGATTGGCAACTTTAGTGGGCGAAATAACCTCGCGCAACGTCTTAGACCCGGAAATGACCTGATAGATGCCATTGCCGCGCGTCTCGCCGCCCACTCCGGAAGTGAGATTGCCTTGAGGATCGAAATCTATCAGTAAAGTCTTCTTGCCCAAAAGTGCCAGGGCTGCCCCAACGTTTATGGCGCTCGTCGTCTTGCCGACGCCGCCTTTTTGGTTGACAAATACAATGCTACGAGCCATCGATCCCCTTCCAAAGACG
>JAFIHQ010000036.1 GCA_017849315.1 Treponema sp. | reverse complement strand
TCCTGACTAGATCGATGATCCAGGACATAGGAAGTACCAACACTGAGCAAAATCATGGCACAGACGACGATCGCGGATGGGATCTGGCCCATCAGGAAAGAGACCGCGGCTATGACCAAGAGCTGAATGACGAGCGGACTTTTGAGTCGCTCGAAAATGTCAGCAAAAAAACTTAAGTGCTTGGACCGCTGAAGCTCATTGGCACCAAATTCACTTCTCCGCTCTTCGACCTCATCGTCGGTAAGGCCATTGGGATTAGCATGAAGCATAGTCAGAGCTTCCTCAGGCGTCACAGTGCAGGCTTGAATAAGCCGCTTTTCATCTTCCAGCTGCTGTTTCTTGACGGCAGAAGAAAGACTAAGGCCGAGGCGGGCGTTGGTTTGGCTCATCTGACTGGTTTGATTAGTCTGACCGGTCTTGTTTGTCGGGTTGGTTTTGTTTGTCTGATCGGTCTTGGTCCGGTCGTTTCTTTGTTTAAAAAGCAATGGCATAAATCACCTCGTGAGCATTTACGATCCGTATGCTGTCCTTGAGGTGTCACACAAAAAAGGCAAAGTTCAGGGTAGAAGTTTGACTTTGTCGCGCAACAAACCGTAGGAGGCGGATCGTCTAGGGTAAGGACTTTCTGGCTCGGTGGACACTGATTCGCATGTATATGCGGTGCTACTGCCACTGCTATCCGAGTCGTTCATGACAATCCCTCCTTTCCCTGCGCGTTGAGCACAAAGTTGATAAGAATCTTGGCCCCTTGATGGCCTGTAATGCTGTTGCAGTCTGCCAACAAGTAGACTGACAGTATGCCCCGATTATGGCATTTTTTCAAGGCACAATTTTCTGGTTATAGGTCCTGAATTCGTGCCAAAATGCAGGCTGGAGTGCGGGCTGCAGTCCAGGCTTAGAGTTCTCGGGCAATAAGGTCGTCGTACGTTTCCCGACGCACGGAAAGCCGCGCACTCCCCTGGTTGACGTGGACCACGGCGGGCCGAGGGTTGCGGTTGTAGTTCGAAGCCATGGAATGGTGGTACGCCCCCGTAGCAAACACCGCCAGGATATCGCCAGGGTGTGGCGAAGGCAGCTCGATGTCCTTAATGAGGATGTCGCCGGATTCACAGCACTTGCCCGCGATAGTCACAAGCTGGTCCGGCACGGCAGCGGCCCGGCCGGCGACCACCGCCCGATATCGGGCGCCGTACAGCGCCGGCCTGATGTTGTCGGTCATGCCGCCGTCCACGCCGACGTAGGTGCGCACGCCGGGGATTTCTTTGACGGCGCCGACGGTGTAGAGGGTGACGCCGGCCGGGCCAACGATCCAACGGCCGGGTTCGATGGTCACGCGCGGCAACGGAACGCCTTTCCCCTCAAGCTCGGTCCGAATGAGCTGCATCATAGGCGTCAGAAAACAAGAAAGCCCAGGTTCCTTGTCGCCGGACACATACTCGATCCCAAAGCCGCCGCCCATGTTCAATTCTTGAACATTAGCACCGTATTCCATAGAAAAGTTCTCGACCAAACCCAAGACCACCTTGAGCGCGGCAAGATGCGCAAAATTGTCCAATAGTTGCGAGCCCACATGGAAATGAAACCCTCGAAATTCCAGATGCGGCGCCGACAGTACGGCATCAATATAGCCCTTATACACCGACGGTTCGAGCGGAATACCAAATTTTGAGTCGGGGCTCCCGGTCGAAATAAACCGGTGCGTATGGCTGTCCACTCCTGGGGTAATCCGATATAGTACCTTGATTTTCTTGTTGTATCTGCCACCGAGCTTCTCGAGCTCTTCGACATCGTACAGATTATCGAGAATGATCCTCCCTACCCCGCTGCGGACCGCAAAATCCATTTCGTCTACAGTTTTCGCGTTGCCATGAAAAACTATTGCCTCAGGATTGAAGCCGGCCTTGAGTGCGGCAAAAAGCTCTCCCCCAGATACTACGTCCAAACCGAGCCCTTCGGACTGTATAAGCCTGCACATATCGAGCGTCTGGAACGCCTTACTCGCATAAAGTGCCTGTGTCCCCGGATAGACATTCAGGAATTCCGATCGAATCTGAGCACACCGGTCTTTAATTACTGATTCAGAAACGACATACAATGGCGTGCCATATTCTTTCGCAAGCTCCACCAAATCGACCCTGTCAAAGAAAAGCCTGTCGCCCTTTGTCTCAAAATAGTTCATTGCTCTCCGCCCCCAGTTTCACTCAAGCGTCATAAGCGAATCATATACACGCAGACTCGAGCGCTTTCAGCTGCCCCTCGTCCGTGCAAAGTTCGTACTGTATACCGAACGGAAGCGTAAGGTTAGGCGCACAGTGCCCTGCCTGCAGCCAAGTAAGCGTAGGCTTTCCACTCGGCGCAACAATATCGCGGAAAACCTCGCCAAGTTCCAGTGATGGCTTACCCTCCGACGCCACACAACGCGTCCACGTCCCCAAAACGATGCCTGCACAATCGTCAAACTTGCCTGCCAATTTGAGCTGATTCAACATTCGGTCTATACGGTACGGAGCCTCGTCCACATCCTCAAGAAAAAGAATTTTGCCACGTGTATCGATCTCCCATGGCGTACCTAATCCACTTGCAAGAAGCGAAAGATTGCCGCCGACAAGCTCGCCACGCGCACGCCCCGGCACGAGCGTGCCAAGAGGCTTATCCTCAGGATTGCGAATTACTCCAAGCGGCTCGTTAGAAAAAATCGCCCGACAAAGGGAAGCTTCGGTCACCTCGTCCATTTCGGGGATCATATCCGACGAAGGCATAGGCCCATGGAAAGTCACCAAATGGCAGACTTGAGACAACGCAACATGGAGTGCGGTTATGTCACTATACCCCAAAAGAATCTTTGGATTGCAACAAATGACTCCAAAATCGAGCCGCGCCAGGATACGCTGCGCACCGTACCCACCTTTGAGACAGATCACCGCCTTAGTCTCGGTATCCGCAAAGGCCTCTGTGAACTCCTGCGCGCGCGTTGCGTCGTCGCCTGCAAGGTAGCCATACCGGTCCGCGGCGTGTGTCGATACTTTAGCTTGAAGACCTAACCTCTCCACCGCCAACTTCGCAGTTTCGAGTCTCTGGACATCCGCTATCGGACCGGAAGGTGCCACAAGACTAACAAGGTCTCCCTTTTTTAGGTGGACTGGCTTTGTCTTTGTCATTTTGCTTTCTTCTTCTCTCGTTCTTTAGTTCATTTGGCAAAAAATGTGCCTTCGTTTGGTCACACCGTTTGGTCACACCGGGATCAAGCTATGTCGATCAAACCAGGTCGTAACCGAGCAACGAAGTAATAATCCCAACATTCGTTTGCACACCGACAGCCAGGCAATCTTCGTTCAGCATAAAGTCCCTGGAGTGCAGGGGCGCATTCTCCCGCCCTTCGAACCCACAGCCAAGGTGATAAAAAGCGCCCGGCCTATGCAAAAGAAAGAATGCAAAATCTTCCACACCAAGGCTGGGCTTTTCTTTCCAATGAATGGCATTCTCGCCCAAGATTTTCTGTGCAATGCCGGCAATTCTGTCTACCACTGAATTGTGATTGATGAGTGCGGTGTAGCCTGGAATAATGTCAACCTCTCCGCTACCGCCAAACACCTTGGGGATTTCCGTTATTATCCGTCTGACCGCCTCTCCGACCACTTTACGGACCTCGGGGCTCGTGGTGCGGATTGTTCCTGTCATCTCAACCTCGTCCGCGATGATGTTGTTCGCACTTCCACCCTTAATGGTTCCTATCGTTACCACAGCCTCGTCGAGCGGCGAAACGATACGCGACACCACCGTGTGCAGCGCATCCACCACCTTTGCGGCGATCATCACCGCATCGACGCTGGCTTCCGGGTATGCAGCATGCCCTCCCTTTCCGTGTATGACGACACGAAGGTAGTCCGAAGCGCCGTTTAGCGCACCATGCTTCAACTCCACAGAACCTGCCGGCAGGTAGGGCATCACGTGCAAACCCACGACCGCATCCACATGAGGATTCTCAAGACAACCACGCTCAATCATCTTCTCGGCCCCACCGGATGTTTCCTCGGCGGGTTGGAAGAAAAACTTGACCGAACCCGCCAACTCATTCCTGTGTCGGACAAAGTACTTGGCCGTGCCAAGCGCGGTAGTCATGTGAGCATCGTGCCCGCATGCATGCATATACCCCTTGTGCTTTGAGGCAAAGGGCAACCCTTCTGGTTCCTGCACCGGCAGCGCATCCATATCGGCGCGCAAAGCCACAACCTTGCAAGCCTCTGTATTACAAGGTTTTGTGCCCTGCACGAGGGCCACGATTGCCGTCTCTTGCCGCTCATAGGGAATGCCTAAACTCTCAAGCGTCTTGCACAGGAAATCGGCTGTTTCAAACTCATGGTTGCCAGGCTCGGGTATCTCGTGTAAGGTTCGCCTCGTATCCACAAGCCACGAAGCCATACTTTGAGCTTCTGCCTTTATGGTTTGAATCGAACTGAAATTCTGTTCGTCTTTATTCATTTTCACCTCTAGAGCCTTTGCAATGTCGAGCCTGACAGTCTATTGTCGATTGCAACTGCCTTACCACCCGAAAAATATATTCGTGGTACGCGCCTTCCAATGCCGCACAAGAGTTCGTTGCGGTTGGTGTCTCCCCATGCAGAGGCTTCCTCCAATCCAATCTCGCCCCCACCCAGCAATACAACCTCGTCACCCTCCATCACGCCAGGGACACCGCCTACGTCGACCATGGTCTGATCCATGCACACAAGCCCGACCACCGGCGCGCGTACTACCCGTCCTTGGGAATGCACGCTCACTTGTGCCCTATTGCCAAAGCATCGAGGATAACCATCGGCATAACCGACAGGCAATGTGGCAATCAAGGTCCCACCCTTTGGCGCCTTCCATGAGCTGTCGTACGACACCATCTCTCCCTCGCGCAAGCGCCGCACCCTCGCGATGTGTGTTACAAGCGTCCCCACCGTAGGAAATCGAAACTCATCGTATTCTGCACCCATACGATACGGTCTCACCCCAAAAAGCGCGGCACCAACTCGAACCATATCCAAACGGAAGGCCGGATATCGGACCGTACCTATGGAATCGCACACATGATGAATCCCTGTTTTTAGCCCAATCTTCGCGCAGTTTGCCAAAATCTCTTCAAAAAGCTCGAATTGAGTATGGTCGGATTGTTCGTCGCGCAGTGCAAGATGGGTAAAAACGCCCTCTATCTCCAATCCTGGTAGAGATGCGATATTCTCTATGACTGCAACCGGATCTTCGTACGGCTTTATTCCAAGCCGGTTCATGCCAGTATCCAGCTTTATGTGTATGGGAAGGGGCTCACCACAAAACCTGCCAGTTCCAACAGCCTGTGCAGATTGGGTAACTGCGTTTGAAAGCGCATGCGCAAAACTCAAGCTGAAAACCGTTGGTGCAATGTGCGCACCGACGACTTGTTGCGCGTAGTCCTCTGGTATGTAGCCCATGACCAGAATGTGCGCTTGAGGGAAGAACCTGCGAAGCTCCAATGCCTCATCGAGAGTCGCTACCGCGAGCATGTCGACACCCAAGGAGAGGAGAGTTTCTGCTACCATTGGGGCGCCATGTCCATAGGCGTCTGCTTTGAGGACGGCGGCAATCCTGACGGAACTCCCCACGATTCGCTTTAAATCGCGAAAATTCGAAGCAATTACGTCAAGATCCACACTAAACCATGTCGGCCGCCCAAAAAAACGCCACAGCGGATTCATCTGGTCCGACGACATAAGCTTCATCCTTGCTACCTCTTGCGTTTTGAGCACCTTGCCACAGCCTCTCAAGCTTTTTCCGTTTCCACTGGGCCCAAGTCTGCGAGTACTTCCATGCTTGCGAGCAGTCTCTTTGTCGATTCAGAAAACAAGCCATTAAAAACGTTCCTGGCCGGGCCTATCAAGGTAATTGAAGGTTTAGAAAGGTCCAAAGTCAAGGTTCCGCCGGGCATAATTACAGAAACTTTCCTACTTGGTTCAATGAGTCCGAGTTTTCGTGCCACTGCAGCTGCAGCGCAGGCGGAGGTTCCGCTTGCTAAAGTGTACCCTGCCCCTCGTTCCCATATTTGGATACGCAAGGTTCTGCTGTCTAGAACTTTGGCGAACTGAACGTTCGTGCGGTTTGGGAAAAGTACATTGTGCTCAATCACTGGGCCAAGACTTCTTGCAAGGCTCTCAGAAGGCTCATCCACAAAAACTACACAGTGCGGATTGCCCATGGACACGAAGTTGGCCTCAACAGCCGCCGGTAGGGTCGATGGTAAGGGTAGCACTGAGCGTATGAATTCCTCTTTGTCGGTGCGCAAGCCGGCAGCCTTGGCTGAAAATGACGGCTCACCCATGTCTACCCAAATAAGAGGCGGATCGAAACTGTCAATACCAGCTCTGACGACGCCTCCCCTTGTCCGTATAGAAAAGGCTTCCGGTTTGACATAGCCGTGCTCGGCTAAATAGAGAGAAAAAATCCTCAAGCCGTTGCCGCTCTTTTCCGCTTCGGAACCATCAGGGTTAAAAATGCATAAGCACGGTATATTGTTCTCCTTGTTCTCCTTGTTCTCGTTATCCTCGTTGTGCGGGGAAGGCGCATGGGGTGCATTCGGCGCATCTGGAAAGTCCTGCAATGGACCCCAGAGTATGCCATCCGAGCCGACGCCACGATTGCGATCGCAGATAAGACTCACAGCCTCAGGCGTCGGCTCAAAAACAAAATAATGTGGATCTATAACTATATAGTCATTCCCCAATGCCTCATATTTACAGAATTCGCGGCCTTGAAAATCACTGTGAAGGCTGGCACGTGGACTATCCTGAAGTTGAGACCGAAAATCATCATCGGCATCTATGGTCATGCTTCAATCCTCCAAAATCCGTGGTACACGCTGGGAAATTCCACAGGTCAGTTCATAGTCTATCATCCCGAGAAGAGAAGACAGTGCCCCGGCAGGGAGTTCGGGCGTGCCAAAAAGCGTGGCCTCGTCGCCGACCTGGGCCTCAGGTATGTCCGTTACGTCGATCAAACACTGATCCATGCAAATTCTGCCCAAAACCGGCGCAAATTTGCCCCTGATTTGAACGCTTGCCCTATTGGAAAGCGATCTTGGGTAGCCATCGGCATAGCCGACTTGCAAAAGCGCAACTCTCGTCGCACGCTTTGTGGTATAGGTACGGCCATAACTAAGACCTTCTCCTGTGGGCACCGTTCGTATGCCTATGACACTGGCGCAAAACTGCAGGACGGGCAAAAAGCCTTCTTTGGGCTCTCGTTCTCCATCCGGTGACAGTCCGTAAAGAATAATCCCCGGCCTTACCATGTCGAGTCGAGATTCCGGCAGCGAAAGCAGTGCCGCGCTGTTGGCTATGTGTCGGATTCGGGGTACCACGCCTGCATGCCGCATTGCAGCCACGGCTTCGTTAAAGCGCGCCAGTTGCAAATAGGAAAAAGTCTTATCGGGGCTGTCCGCCTCGGCAAAGTGAGAATAGACCCCTTCCACATCCACATTTTCCAATCCACTTAAGAACCGGGCAAAAGAACTCACTTCTTCCACACTGATTCCCTGTCGGTGCATTCCTGTATCGATTTTGAGGTGGACTTTTGCTTTTTTCCCTGCGTCTCGAGCTGCCAAAGAGAGCGCTTGGGC
>JAFIHQ010000035.1 GCA_017849315.1 Treponema sp. | reverse complement strand
GCCGTAATACGCATTCGGTCCATGTTTGCGGAAGAAGTGCTTATCGAGCAAAGTCTGTTGCATGGGTTCAATCTCGCCTCGCAGCGAGAGGACATGCCAAGCCATCATGGCCACTTCTTCCAGGACGACAGCGTTGTGCACTGCTTCGGCAGGGCTCGAACCCCATGTAAAGGGGCCGTGGCTCCGAACCAGGACGGCGGACACTTCATCGGGATTGAGATGTCGGAACCGCTCGATTATCACCGTACCGGTTTCTTTTTCGTAATCGCCTTGTATTTCCTTTGCCGTCATGGCGCGAGTACAGGGAATTTCGCCGTAGAATGAGTCGGCATGGGTGGTTCCCAGCGCAGGAATGCCGATACCGGCCTGGGCAAAGATCGTTGCCCAACGACTGTGCGTATGCACGATGCCACCAAGGTTGGGGAAGGCCTTGTAAAGCTCGACGTGGGTCGGCGTGTCGGAAGAAGGTTTAAGCCTGCCCTCGACAATCTTGCCGGTCAGGTCCACTACAACCATGTCCTCCGCCTGCATGGCATCGTACTCGACGCCCGACGGCTTGATAACCACAAGCCCCTTGTCCCGGTCAATGCCGGATACATTCCCCCAGGTAAAGGTGACAAGCCCATATTTGGGCAGTTCTAGATTCGCCTTCAAAACCGCCTGCTTCAGTTCTTCAAGCATCGCAATCTCCTTTCACGGCATTCAAATTGTTCTCGGCTTTCAAATTTCCACACCTGTTTGCCACATCTGTCGTTCCATCGTATTGCAAAAAATCTCACACGGCGAATCGATCCCACACCGTATCGAGGGCATCGCGGACGGCGCAGTACTTAGCGTACTTTTCCTTGTAAATTCGATTCTTTTCCCAGTCCGGTTCCACAGGATCGTTGACGTGCACCATGGCCTTGGCCGCCTCCGTATAATCGAAATAGACTCCGGCTGCCACTGCCGCAGCCATTGCACATCCCATGGCGCCCAGCTCCTTGACCCCTTTTACCGTTTCGATGGGAAATCCCAATACGTCGGCAAACATTTGTACCCAGACTTGCGAATTCACGGCTCCTCCTGCCATACGTATGGCCATTGGTGCAGGCCTTGCCGAAAGGAGCCGGTCGATATGCGTCTTAGCTGAGTATACAACGCCTTCATATACCGCCCGCGCCATGTGCGCTGTGGTATGATACGACGTTAACCCCACAAAGCTTCCTTTGGCGAGCGGATGGACGTTCGATCCATAGAGAAAAGGCAAATAGTAAACGTCGCAGGCGGCAGGATCGACTTCGGAGACCATTCGGTTTATTTCGTCATAGGGTTTTTTGCCCGGGTTTTTGCCTACGGCTCCAGGACCGAGATTGGCTTCCACACCGAGATTCGCTTTGCCCATGCAGTTTTCAATAAACCACTCCAGGTTGCCAGCGCTCGTCGCGCTGCATTCCTCAAGAAGGTAATAACCAGGAATCGCATAGAGCGAATTCATTGCGATCTGAGTCCCCAGAATCGGCGTTTTGGAGATGAACTCATTGATAGACCAGGTGCCGGTTATCGTACAGAGCTGCTCTGGTGAGGTGATATTCATCGCGATGGCGCAGGCGTCGATGTCGAACATGCCACCCGCTACCGGCGTTCCTTCCAGAAGACCTGTACGCTGTGCTGCTTCTTTCGTAACCCTTCCGCACAGATCCGCCGAATAGCAGAGCGGCGCTAACATATCGAAGGCCTCGCCAATTCCCAATGCTTCCAAAAGATCGCGGTCGAACCGTGCGTCGCGTACATTCATAAGTCCTGAACCAGAAATATCCGTGGCTTCGAGGTGCGCCTCTCCTGTCAGTCTAAATCTAATGTAATCCTTTACAGGAAAAGCATATCTTATGTTCTTGTATACTTCTGGCAGATTGTCCTTTAGCCAAGCCAAGAGTGCGGCCTGCTGGCTGGGAATCAGTTTTTGACAAAGCCGCGGGTAAAGGCGATCGGCGGTACCTTCATTCTTCCATTTTTCGGGATACTGCCATGCACGATTGTCGGTGCTCACAATACCCTTGTAAGCAGGCCTATTGTCCTTTCCCCACGCGTACAGGCCTTTGCCATGACCGGTCACGGCCAAGCCTACAATATCCGCGCGGTCGACATTGGACTTTTGCAGCACCTCGCTGATGCACTCGCAGTTGCTCTGCCAAAGGTCATCCATATCGCGCTCGGCGTAGCCGGGTCGAGGTGTCAGTACGGGCGTCTGCCGCGATACAACGGCGATCTCGTTGCCCCTCAGATCGAAAAGTGCCGCTTTGGTCACTGTGCCGCCGTTGTCGAGCCCAAGTACATAACTATCCATAATTCAGAACCTCGCACGTGTTGATATTCCTATGGTGGCCTACTCGCGTCGCTTGTGCAACAGGTGCACAGCCACGGATGCAAACGAATACGAAAAATGCGCCAAATCATACCTGGCCGTATTCGCAGTAGCCTTAATGGGCGCATTCACTTCATTTTCCTCACTTACCATTACCTCGCTTACCATTGAATATGCCTTGCTGACAGCATAAAATTGGGGTTTAGAGCCTCATTTATGAAGGAGCTCCTATGCCAGAAGTATTTGAGAGGATGCGTGGCCTTTACACGCCCTGTACCGACATCCGGCGCAAGATTTTTGTGGCAATCGCCAAGTTCATTCTTGAAGACAAACAACCTAAGGACATTGAATACATTCCTTTCCAGATTATTGATATGGAAAAACCATCCTACCGCTGCTGCTCGTACCGGGAGTTGTCCATTGTCAGACAGAGAATACGGCTCGCCTTTGGCCTTCCCCTCATCGAGGAAGCCAACAACATGCCCGTCACAGAAGGCATCGAACAGGCGTTTACCGACCAGAAGGTGATCACCGCGCCACTTATCAACGTAATCCGCGCGGCATGCGAAAAATGTCCGGAAGACAAAGTCATTGTCACCGACATGTGCCAGGCATGCATGGCGCACCCCTGTTCCATCGTCTGTCCGGTCCAGGCTATCTCGTTTAAAGAAGATGGAGGCCAGGCGCTCATAGACCAGAGCAAATGCATCAAGTGCGGCAAGTGCCAGCGCGCCTGCCCCTATCAGGCCATAACCAGAATGGTGCGGCCCTGCGCCGCCGCCTGCGGCGTCAACGCCATCCACTCGGATTCAAAGGGCTTTGCCTCCATAGACCAATCCAAGTGTGTGGCCTGCGGGCTTTGCACCGTATCCTGCCCTTTTGCCGCCATTTCGGACAAGACCGAGCTGGTACAGGTGCTTTTCCAACTCAAGGGTCCAGAATCTAGACGCCCCTTTGCCCTAGTAGCACCGTCGTTCGTGGGCCAGTTCGGCAAGCTCGTCAAACCGGGCGCCATTGCCGCGGGCCTCAGGCAAGTGGGTTTCCGGGGTGTAAAGGAGGTTGCCCTCGGCGCGGACTCCGACACATTACTTCTTGCCCGACGCTTAGGCGAACGCAAGGAAGGCTTCCTTGGTACATCGTGTTGCCCCTCCTGGGTCAAGACCGCCCGCCATTTCTATCCGGAATTTTCCGATCAGATCGCGGATTCCTACACCCCGATGGTTGAGACCGCCAAGATCATAAAGGAACAGTACCCGGACGCAAAAATCGTCTTTATCGGCCCCTGTATTGCAAAAAAGGCCGAGGCGCTCGAGCCCGAGTTGCGCCCTTATGTCGACCATGTTTTGACCTACGAGGAGACGGCGGCCATTTTTGCCGCCAAAGGCATCGATCTCGCATCCATCCCCCCCGAAGCTTTCCCGCCGGAAGCGAGCAGTCTGGGTCGAGGCTACGCCGTTGCAGGTGGCGTGGGAGAAGCCATAGCCGAGACCGCCAAGGTCAAGTTCGGAGTGGAGAAGGTCGAATTCATACGGGCAGATACCCTGAAAAACTGCCGTAATATGTTGGCCGAGATCAAAGCCGGCAAGACAAAACCGGACCTCGTGGAAGGCATGGCCTGCCCTGGCGGTTGCGTAGGCGGCCCCGGCACCTTGATCGGAATTGCCACCGCGCAGGGAGAAGTCAAAAAATTCGCTAACGAAGCTCCGGATCGCATTCCATCTTGATGTTCAGGCTCGACTCGAAAAGGCGCCGCTTCTGGGACGACGAGCCGCCGGTAAGCGCCTCGACGCGTTTCCTGACCTCGCGGCGCTTGGAGTCCTGGCCGAACGGGCAGGTACAGACCGCGGAGCGAAAGCCCTGTGCTTCGGAGTAGCCGATGATCTGACGTTCCTCGCACAGGGCTAGAGGTCGGATTATCGAAAGCGGGTATTTTTTGTACATAAGTACAGGCAACATTCCGGATATCTCACCTCTATAAAGCATATTCATGAGCAAAGTCTCCACGATGTCGTCCAAGTGGTGTCCCAGCGCAATTTTGTTGAAGCCGTTGGTCATCGCGTAACGGATAAGCTCGGTTCGACGCTGCGTGGAGCACCAGTAGCAATTCATCGTGCGACCAGGCTTCAGGCGCCCTATCACCGGCACATCGATCGAGACATATGGCACGTCCCACGACTGCAGGAGCGAGACCAGGGTGGTCTTCTTACAGCAGTTACAGAAATCCGTTGCTATGTGGATGGCCTGAATCTCGTAGTGTACCGGCCACCAGCGGCGCTTTGCGGCAAGGTCGCAGGCAAGGGTTGTAGAGTCCTTGCCGCCCGATACGGCGATGAGGATTCTGTCGCCTTCTTCGATCATATTGAAACGGCGCAGTGCAACCTCGGTCAATTTGCTCACCGATGCCACGGGGCCTTTGGCAGCGAGGCGCTTTTCCGAGCGGCTCAGGCTGCTCACATTTTGTGTCTTGACTTCGTCCATAGGTTACCTGATTATGACGAAAAAGCTTGTGTTGGGCAATTCAACTTTTGTGTTGACACATAGTATAGTTTATATGTAATTTTTAAATTATTAAAAAATAACACTGTGTAATAAGGATCGAATCGAAAGGCGCGGCGATTACCCCTGGCAGCAAGGTAGGAAACCGGCCGATCCGACCGCTCATTTTAAGTTCCAGATGGCCTCCAGTTTTATTACCCGAGGGAAGGGACCATCCTTAGTAACTATTTTGAAGTGGGAGGTATGTATGTCGCTAACCATGCGTCTCGCGAAAAACGTCGTGATGTCCAAGGTCAATTACCTTAAAGAAAATCCCGAGAAAAACATGCCAGAACTATTGGAATGGGCCCGGAAACTCGACGTAGCGGGAAAATTCTCTTCGGCATTCGAAGCCCTGGAGCCAATCGCCAAAGATCCAAACAACAACTGGAACATAATGGTCCGCAACCTGCTTAAGGAGACTTCACCTGCCTGCATGACCAAGCTGGTGTCCAACCTGGCCTTCAACAGTGAGATTTCGTCCATGTCGGTTCGTGAAAAGGCGGCAAAAAAATACGGCTGCAACATTCCGTGGGCTATTCTGATGGACCCAACTGCCGCCTGCAATCTGCACTGCACCGGATGCTGGGCTGCGGAGTACCAAAAGACCGCCAATATGGACTACGACCTTTTGGACAGAATCATCAACGAAGGCAAAAAACTCGGGATCTACATGTACATCTACTCGGGCGGCGAACCACTCGTGCGGAAAGCCGATTTGCTCAAATTGGCAAAAAAACACTCCGACTGCTTCTTCCTTTCGTTCTCGAACGCAACGCTCGTGGATGAAGAGTTTGCAAAAGCTTCAGCGGAATTGGGGAACCTTGTACTTGCCATAAGCGTGGAAGGCTTTGAAAAAGAGACCGATATGCGCCGCGGACAGGGAACGTACAAGAAGGTGATCGAGGCGATGGATTTGCTCAAAGCGCACGGCGTGCCTTTCGGTTTCTCGACCTGCTACCACCGATACAATACCGAAGTTGTAGGCTCGGATGAATATATCGATTTTATGGTGAGCAAGGGTGCACGTTTTGGCTGGTACTTTACGTATATACCGCTCGGAAAAGATGCACAGCTGGACCTCTTGGCTACTCCTGAGCAGCGTACGTACATGTATCGCCGTGTAAGGGAAATCCGCGAGACAAAGCCCATTTTCGTTCTGGACTTCTGGAACGATGGTGAATACGTCAAAGGCTGCATTGCTGGGGGAAGCTCGTATTTGCATATCAACGCAGCTGGAGATGTCGAGCCCTGTGCTTTTATTCACTATTCGAACATGAATATTCACGACCACAGCCTAATCGAAACCTTGCAGCAGCCAATTTTCAAGGAATATCAGTCCAATCAGCCATTCAACGAAAACCATCTGCGGCCGTGCCCGCTTCTGGACAATCCGGAAAAACTGCGCATGATGGTACAGCGCTCGGGCGCGCACTCGACACAGCTACTGGACGAAGAAGACGTCGTAACGCTTACTGCCAAGACAGAGGATATTTCCAAACAATGGGCGCCTCAGGCGGAAAAACTCTGGCAAGAGCGAAATGAAAAGCTGAAGGCAGACCAAGAAAAGGCTGCGCAGAAAGCTGCGCAAAGAGCTGAGGAGAGAAGGGCCGCAAAAGGCAAGAAGGCGAAGGGAAGCGCTCAGAAAGAAGTTTCGGAAGCTGAGGGCGACACCAAATAGAGGGCCACGGTCGACGCAAAATAAGT
>JAFIHQ010000034.1 GCA_017849315.1 Treponema sp. | reverse complement strand
TCCAGACTTTTTCGCTTCAGTTACCTTCTTGTACAGGCTCTTCTCAATGAAGGGCCCCTTCTTTATGGACCTTGACACGAGTTTGCTCCTCTATCACTTTCGGCGCTTAGTTATAAAGCGACTGGAAGGCTTGTGCGGATCGCGCGTCTTATAGCCTTTGGCTGGCTGACCCCATGGAGACACAGGCTGCTTGTAACCTTTTCCACGCCCTTCACCACCACCATGTGGGTGATCGACAGGGTTCATGACAGTACCACGAACGGTTGGCCGAATTCCGAGCCATCGTGTTCGGCCCGCTTTTCCAATTCGCTCATTCATGTGTTCGTCGTTGCCAACCGAACCAACCGTCGCCATGCATTTCTTAAAGACCATCCGAAGCTCGCCGGAAGGCAATTTGATAACGACATAGTCACCCTCAACACCAGCAAGCAACGCACCAGCTCCAGCGGAACGGGCAAGCTGTCCGCCTCGGCCCAGGGTCAACTCAATATTATGAACAGTAAAACCAAGCGGAATATTCTCCAAAGGAAGCGCATTGCCCACTTCAGGGGTAGCCTTAGGTCCTGACATAACCTTTTGGCCAACCTTGAGGCCTTTAGGTGCAATAATATAGCGCTTTTCGCCATCAGCATACTTCAAAAGTGCAATATTAGCGCTTCGGTTTGGATCGTACTCAATACTGGAAACAACAGCGGGAATATCGAATTTATCCCGTTTAAAATCAATCTCTCTATAGAGTTTCTTGTGTCCGCCACCATGGTGCCGAACAGAAATTCGTCCATTAGAGGCTCGACCACCGGTACTCCGCTTGCCCTTGGTAAGGGATTTTTCGGGATTGCTTTTGTTCGTCGTGATCTCATCGTTCACTACCTGAACTCGATGGCGCAAACCTGGTGTAATCGGCCTAAAAGTTCTAATACCCATAATTTTCCCCTACTTCCTTTATGCGCCTTCAAAAACGCTGATCGTCTCACCCTTCTGGATGCGAACAATCGCCTTTTTCCACTCGGCGGTCCGGCCAGGTTTGCCTCTGAGACGCTTGGGCTTAGATTTGACATTGATTATTCTGCAGCTTACAGGCGTAACTTTAAAAAGCGCCCTTACCGCTTCCATAACCATGATCTTGTCTGCGCGTGGATCGACCTTGAAAACGTACTGGCCAGATTCGCGCATGACATTGCTCTTTTCCGAGAGCACCGGCTCGATCAAAATCGACTCATACTCCATCTCGGCGCTCCTTCTTACTCAGCGTAAAATTCATTGAGCAGCTTTGCCGCGGACTCAAGCATCAAGACCCTTCTCGCATAAAAAAGATCATGTGCTCTAAGCCTGTTGTACGACAAATAACTCAGCCAGGGAATATTCCGGGCGGCACGCTTCAGCATAGGATCGTCATCCTTAAGCACTATTATTGTTCGCTCCGGCTTCTTAAGATCGACGAATTGCCTAAGAAGGGCCACAAGGTCCTTTGTCTTCCCGCTTGCCACCGTAAAATCCTCGACCACAGTCAAGGTTCCATCTTGAGCTTTCTGGCTCAAAATCGTCTTGAGTGCCAACTGCTTGGCCTTCCGTGGCATCTTATACGAAAAGTCCCTGGGTTTAGGTCCGAACGAGACACCACCACCTACATAGATATTGGACTTGGTGTCACCATGGCGAGCATGGCCCGTACCTTTCTGCCCATAGGGCTTTCTGTTTGTACCATGAACCTCGCCACGGTCTTTGGTGCACGCCGTACCAACCCGCGCATTGGCAAGTTCATTATTGATTGCATACCAAACGACATCGTCGTTAATAGGAAGCCCGAAAACAGCCTCGGACAGCTCAACGCTCCTGAGCTCCTTCCCATTGGTGGAAACAACTTTACTTTCCATTGGGCCCTCCACCTTCAGTTCTTCTTGATGGCTTTACGAACAAGCACATCACAATTTCTTGGTCCGGGAAGAGCGCCCCTCACAAGAACGACGCTTTTTGCAGTGTCCACTCGAACCACCTTGAGGTTTTGAACCGTTACCTGCTCTCGACCCATGCGACCTGGCAGCTTGATATTCTTAAAGCTCTTGTGCGGCCACGTGCATTGGCCAGTCGATCCTGGTTCTCGGTGGAATTTCGATCCATGCGTGTTACGACCACCTCCAAAACCCCAGCGCTTCTGAACACCCTGGAAGCCCTTGCCTTTAGAAGTAGCAGTAACGTCTACATACCGAACGCCATTGAAAAGAGAAGCATCGAGCTTGTCGCCGACCTGCACTTCTTTTTCAAAGCCTTTCATCTCACGAAGGATACGCGTAGGGGCAATTCCTTCCGGAAACTGACCCGCATAGGGCTTGGTAACTCTCGACTTCTTCTGTTCGTAAGCACCCACCAAGACAGCATCGTATCCATCGGCGTCCGTAGTCTTTTTGCCAACGACTACATTGGGAACGATCTGCACGACAGTTACAGGAATCAATTTCCCCGTATCGTCGAAAACTTGCGTCATCCCAATTTTTTTGCCAATTAGTCCGATCATTCGGCTCTCCTGCGTTGAACGCTACCAGCACTAAGCCGGGCGTTTCAGCATTCTACGTAAGCCCAAGGCTTACTGTTTAATCTCGACATCGATTCCAGCTGGAAGCTCGAGCTTCATAAGGGCATCCATAACTTCCGGCGTCGGATCCATAATATCGATAAGACGCTTATGCGTCCTCATCTCAAACTGTTCCCTGCTCTTCTTATGAACATGGGGCGAACGAAGGACGGTGAACTTATTGATGGTCGTTGGCAGCGGAATAGGGCCAGAAACCTTGGCACCCGCATGCTGAACAGTCTTTACAATACTGCTCGCACTGTCATCGACCAAACGTACATCAAATCCTCTAAGCTTGACACGAATCCTGTCTTTCATGTGTCCTCCAAAGATCGCTTGCACAAGAGTCCGCTTAGCCGTACCCAGGCGGGCGCGCTAAACCTCATGTGCGCCAAGGCACAAGAGCCCTGGTTTTGGTGTCGGCAGAGCCACACCAAGATCCCACCCACATTCCGGGCGGGCAAAGTATTATTACAAAAAAAACAAAGGCTGTCCAGCCCTTACGACCAGGTCGGACAGCCTTTTTTTGCTTTACTGAATAATTTCGGTTACCTGACCGGAAGCTACAGTACGGCCACCCTCACGGATAGCAAACTTAAGCCCCTTCTCCATAGCGATAGGATAAATCAGCTCGCCAATAATCTCGGTGTTGTCACCAGGCATGACCATTTCCTTGCCCTCAGGCAGGGTTACGGTTCCAGTGATATCGGTCGTTCTAAAATAGAACTGAGGTCGATAACCACTAAAGAACGGGCTGTGACGTCCACCTTCTTCCTTGGTCAAGCAAACAATTTGGCCCTTGAACTTGGTATGCGGAGTAATGGTACCGGGTTTAGCAAGAACCTGCCCACGCTCAACTTCCTTCTTGTCAACACCACGGAGAAGCGTGCCGATGTTATCACCAGCTTCGCCCTCGTCCAGAATCTTGTTGAACATTTCGACACCGGTAACTACTGTGGTGCGCGTCGGTTTAATTCCGACGATTTCGACCTGGTCGTTAACCTTGACAACACCACGCTCCACACGGCCCGTAACTACAGTACCGCGGCCAGAGATGGAGAATACGTCCTCAATTGGCATAAGGAACGGCTTATCGACGGCACGGACTGGATCAGGGAACCAGCTATCCATGGCGTCGAGCAGGTCCTGAATGCATTTGGTAGCTTCAGGATTGTCAGGCTCAGTCATGGCCTTGAAAGCAGAACCTTTAATAATCGGGGTCTTGTCTCCAGGGAAACCATAGAAGTTCAAAAGGTCGCGGACTTCCTCTTCGACGAGCTCAATAAGTTCAGGATCGTCGACGAGGTCGACCTTGTTAAGAAAAACAAGGACGGACGGCACGCCAACCTGGCGGGCGAGCAGAACGTGCTCACGGGTCTGGGGCATGACCGAGTCAGGAGCAGAGACTACTAGAATGGCGCCATCCATCTGAGCAGCACCGGTGATCATGTTCTTGATGTAGTCAGCGTGTCCCGGGCAGTCGATGTGCGCATAGTGACGCTTTGCGGACTGATACTCAAGGTGACGGGTGTTGATCGTAATACCGCGCGCTTTCTCTTCTGGCGCGTTATCGATTTCATCATACTTCATGACCTTGTCACCAAACTTGCGTCCGCAGTACATGGTGATGGCGGCGCTGAGCGTCGTCTTTCCGTGGTCAATGTGTCCGATCGTACCGACGTTCATGTGAGGTTTGGTACGCTCGAATTTCTCTTTGGCCATATTTCTCTCCTCCTTGGCTTCGTTACCGGCGATTTTTTGCCACACCACAGGGCAGGCAAAAACACCGTCCGCCGGCAAACTGCCGTCGGTTCGTACCGCCATGAATATTCTTTATAAGGGCTTTCGGATTATAAAGAAACTTCTAATCCTGTTCAAGTGCTCATAGGTGTGAATTCTGCCCTTTTGGCCACGTTTTTATGTTTTCGTAGCTGAAGGCTTTAGTAGAGATATTTGACCATAGAATACTCTGCTTGTCAATGGCCATGTATCACGGCGATGGAACTACGCTGTTGCTTTTGAAGCGTGCCTGGAACTGAACCCTGCCCTTGCTGAGCGAGCGGAGTTCGGTTGCAAAACCGAACAATTGACGCATGGGCGCCGCGGCGCTGATGTTTTTGCCCCAGGGCCCATCCTCCACCGCTTCGATGTGTCCGGCGCGGGCACCGATTGCGCCCAGAACGGCGCCAAAATACTCTTCCGGGCACTCGATGTCCAGCTGCATGACCGGTTCGAGGAGGACGGCGCCCGCGTCCTGGACGGCGTGGCGGATGGCCTGCGCCGCGGCGGCTTCAACTGCTACATCGGCGCTTCGTCCCTGAACAGGAGGCTGGAACGATAGTATATGCGTCGCAACTTCTTGCATCGGCCAGCCCGCCAAGGGCCCCACGGACAGAGCAGACTCTACTCCCTTGCGAATAGCCTCCGCAAAATGAGGAGCAGGTTTGAGGCCTTCCGCAAAATCCACACTATTAGATTCCGGCCCCTCTGGCCGGACTTCGAGTTCGATAGTGACCTTAAGGCGCTCGCCGCCAAAGTCATGGTCGAAAACCTCAGAGACCCTTGCACTGCGACGCAGCCGCTCTCTGCAGTTTACCTGAGGCTTTCCGACGTGTACTTTGAGCCCATGTTCCTTGCGCAGTCGCTCGACTACGATGTCAAGGTGAAGCTCTCCTTGCCCACTTACTATAAATCGCCCTGTCTCCCGCTCTTCTTTTACCACAAGCGAGGAGTCTTCAGTGGCAAGAGCGGCGAGTGCGTCGCGCAGAGCAGCAAGCTCAGACGCAGCAGCGGGCTCCACAACGAGGCTCACGACAGGTTCAGGGATAACGAGTTTTTCGTAAATGATTGCGTGGGACTTTTCACAAAGGCTCGCACCCCCTTCCAAACTGCTTGTCTCTATTGCGACGATGTCACCGGCTTCGGCATTGGGCACAGACTCCATCTCATCAGCAAAGATACCGTACATTTTCCTGATCTGGACATCCTTGCCACTTCTTGCTTCAAATACTTTTTTGCCCGAATGAAGCCGTCCAGACCAGATGCGGGCCCAGGCATAGTGTTCCCCACTGGCCGCCACGGTCGTCTTGAAGACAAAAGCAGAAAAGGGCGCATCCGGAGAAGGCTCAAAGGCGAAACTTGCTCCTGTGCTTGGGTCGATCCCTTCTGGGGTAGGCGCTTCATTGTAAGAAGGGAGATACTGGACAGACACGTCGAGCAAAAGACGAATCGAATAGTCGACAAATGCAGAACCGCAAAGCACGGGGACGATACTGCCTTTTCGTACACAAGCCGCAAGGCTTTCCTTTAGCAAGTTTTGAGTGATTTCTTTGTCAGTAGCAAATAGCGTGAGGACGCGCTCATCGTTTTCCGCCAGACGCTCTATTAGTGCCGAGCGTGCCCTTTCGCAGGCCAGCTGCTGTTCAGCAGAAAGCGCATGTGGTCTGGACGCATCTTCCCAATATGTCTGCAAAGAAATCAGATCGACAATTCCGACCCATTCATTGGCCTCATAAACAGGAACCTGCAAGGCAATGGCGTTTGGCTCTAAGTCTTTAGCCAAAGTTTCAACCACGCCAAAAAAGTCGGCACCAGTCCTATCCATCTTATTTATAAAGTAAAGCCGGGAAATGGCGCGCTTCTGGCACGCTTTTGCGATTATTTCCGTTCTGGCCTGAACACCCGAGACACCGCAAAGTGCTATTACCGCACCATCCAGGATTCGAATGACGCGATCCACTTCCATCCCAAAATCTACATGGCCAGGTGTATCGATCAAATGCACTTCACTATCGGCCCAATGGAACCGCACTGCCGCCGACTTGACCGTGATGCCATGCTGGCGCTCGACGGAAAGATAATCGGTCACGGTTGTCCCTTCGTCCACATTTCCGGCGCTCTTTGTCACTCCCGCCAACAGCAGAATCCTCTCCGTTATAGATGTCTTGCCGGCATCCACATGGGCGAGTATTCCAATATTCTTAAGCTGACGTGCACGTTTACCTTGCAGGTTTGTCACGTCTTGCTCTACTTGCTGTTTGGCCATAGTTAAAAGTATAACGAGATTTTGGGCAATAAAAAAGCCGCCCTCATAGGCGGCCTTTTGCTAATGTACAAAAGCGACAGCGCTAAACGCCATCTCGCTTCGCTCATGGCTATAGCGTCATTTGTGCATTACCAACGGTAATGCGCAAATGCCTTGTTTGCTAAACGCCATCTCGCTTCGCTCATGGCTATAGCGTCATTTGTGCATTACCAACGGTAATGCGCAAATGCCTTGTTTGCTTCAGCCATTTTGTGCATGTCTTCTTTCTTCTTGATGGCGGTACCCGTACCATTATAAGCATCCATCAACTCGTCAGCGAGCTTGTCCGCCATGGACTTGCCGCTGCGCGACCGGCTCGCATTGATAATCCAGCGCATTGCGAGCGCTTCCCTACGGGTTTCGCGGATCTCGACTGGCACTTGATAGGTAGCGCCGCCAACGCGTCGGGATTTGACCTCAACGACAGGCTTTGCATTTTCGAGCGCCTTAGTGAACACGTCGAGAGCAGGAACTCCTGCCTTTTGCTGCATGGTATCCAGCGCTTCATACATAATGTGCGTACAAACGGACTTTTTTCCCTGAAGCATCATCCTGCAGATGAACTTGGTTACTACTACCGAATTGTACTTGCTATCGGGCGCATGGCCTCTATCGATCGATTTCTTTTTTCTGCCCATGGTTCTTCCTCTACTTCCTTATGTTTTAAGCCTTGGGCTTCTTGGCACCGTACTTGGAACGGCCCTGCTTGCGATCTTCTACTCCAAGCGTATCTTTTGCGCCACGAATGATGTGATAACGAACGCCTGGGAGGTCCTTAACACGGCCGCCCCTGACGAGCACGACCGAGTGCTCCTGAAGATTGTGTCCAATACCCGGAATATAAGCAGTTACTTCAATACCATTGGTAAGGCGCACACGGGCGACCTTACGCAAGGCCGAGTTTGGCTTCTTGGGCGTGACTGTCATTACACGCGTGCAGACACCGCGGCGCTGCGGACACTCCATCAGTGCTGGTGCCTTGGTCCGCCATACGTTTGGTTTTCTACCAAGACGGATTAACTGGTTGATCGTCGGCATATCTACTCTAGACTCCCTTATAAGGCCAGCCGGTGTCAGCATCACCTTGGGCCATTTAAAACTGATGCATCGCTCCCTTA
>JAFIHQ010000033.1 GCA_017849315.1 Treponema sp. | reverse complement strand
TCTTGAGATCCACGGCACGGCCGATATCGTAGAGATAGAGATGGACGATCTCAACGGAGAGTGCTCTGTCGTCATCCAACTCGCTCATTGCTCCTTAACCTCCGTACGTGACACTTCGCGGTCCAGAACCGTAAGAACGATAGTGCTCCCAGCAGGAAGCGAGAAAGGCAGACTGAAATTTCCGCCTGGGTGCTTAAGCGAAGCAAGTGTCGTACGCCCGCCGTTTTGGTCCAATACCTCCACCTTCACAGGCACAGAGTAAGGGTATTCTGGCAATTTGTAAACAAAAAGTCCATTTATGGGAGAAGCTTGGCCAGATTCTGCCGACTGTCCCGTCTCAGTATTTGGCATGGCAGTGAGTGTCACTTTCATCCGGTCTGTAGGCTTGGCCTGCTTCCCTGCCTCGAGCGATTGCTCCACGACCACCCCGCCCTGTTCGTTGCCTCTTGCCTTTCGTAAGGCAAAATCGATGGTGATCGGGGAAGTTTGAGCAAGCTTGACTGCATCGCTAAGCCCAAGGCCGACAAAATTGGGGACCTGCACGACTTGAGTGTCCGGACCTTTGCTCACCACAAAATCGATGACGATGGGACCAGAAATCTCTGTCCCTGCCGGCGGATTTTGCTCCAAAATAGTCCCGGCAGGCTTGTCGCTCGTCATATACATGGCAGGCTCGCGCACGGTGACCAGTGCCGTTGAGGTAGTGAACAGTGACTGCAGGTGTAACTTTACGGATTCGAGATCCTGACCAATGTAATTTTCAACTTTGCTTAAGATGGCGCCCTTGCTGACGGTCAATTTGATTCTTCGGCCGGCTTTGACAATGGTGCCGGGCTCGGGCGACTGTTCCAGGATCATGTTCTTGTCCTGGGGATTATTGGTAAAACGCAGAGTGAGCCTGGGGTAGAGTTCCTTTTGCTGTAAAAGCACAAGGGCGTCGGCCAGGTCCATGTTCCGTACGTCGGGAACCATCACTTTTTCCGGCCCTTGCAGAACGGCGAAAAAGATTATGAGTGCAACTACCACAAAAACAACGAGCAAGAGGACGGCAAACCAGACAAAAGTGCGCTTTTGCGCAGCTGTCCAGTTTGAAAAGTCAAAATAGGGGGTCTTATTCTTCTTCGATTCTGGTTTTTTGGTGGGCAAATTTCCCGTACTCATAGGTATCCTTCATGTTTTGGTCCAATGCTTGTTTTGGTCCAATGCCTGGTGAAATCTGGGTCCAGAGGGCAGAACCTAAGGCGACGAAACAAACCGGGCATCCAAGCGACATACCCATGCGCCCATGAGCCAAGTCCTATGCAGACTCAACGGCTCAACTTTGGCACTCAAGCCTGAGAAGACAGCACGGTCCCCACCAAATTGCGGGCCCCGTTTGCAAACTCTGCAAAGGGCAGCGCTTTTCGGCCTGCAAGCTGCAAAACCAAAAGGCCAAGCACTCCGTCGCCTGTTTGTACCACTATGCCCTTGTGCCTATCAATGCCGATTATAGCGCCGGGAGCGGCTTTCCACAATGCTGACTGCGCATCCGACGCGGATTGGGTGGATGGGCCCGATTGAGATTGCGCAGGTGCGTCCGGGCGAGACCGGGCGGGTAAATCCTGAAAATCCTGGCCAACGGACGACGCGAAGGGGTAACTCTCCAAGATGTTAAGCCGCTGGCCACGAAAATAGGTGTATGCGAGGGGCCATGGGTTAAAAGCTCGAACTCTAGCGTCAATCCTGAAGCTAGAAAGCCGCCAGTCGACAAGGCCGTCGGACTTGCTGATTTTTTGGCAGTAGCTGGGCTCTCCCTGCTGTGGCGCGGGCTGCTCTTTGCCCTGCGCGATGGCATCTAAGGCATGGAGAGCGAGTTTGGCACCGATTTCAGCGGCCACTGCACTTAAAGTTGCCGAGGTTTCCCGCCCCGTAAGGGGGATGCGCTCAGAACAGAGAATGTCGCCAGTATCCATTTCTGGGGCGATTGTCTGCACGCACACGCCGGTTTCGGGCACCATATCGAGGATGGCCTGCTGAATGGGCGAACTGCCACGGTAGCGCGGCAAGAGGCTTGGGTGGACGTTGATGCCGCGTTTGGGGAAAAGCGCGAGGAACTTGGGACCAAAGATTTTGCCGTAAGCAAAGGAGACGAGGATTTCCGGCTTGAGGGCGGCCACTTCGGCCCTGGCTTCGGTCCGCAGGGTAACTGGCTTCAGAATGGGGAACGCAGGGCCCCACAATTCGCGGGCGGCTAACTCCACTGCAGTGGGCTGCACCGCGCGGCCGCGCCCTTGCGCGGACTCGGGGTTGGTGAGCACGCCGACGACCTGGTGCGCGCGCGCAAGGGCGCGCAGGGTTGGCACCGCTATTTCCGGGCTCCCCGCAAATAAAACGCGCATATTCGGGGGCTACACCCTAATAAGCCTGCGGTAACGCACCAAGGCCCGCTCACGTTTCAAAGAAGACACACGGTCGATAAACAGTTTGCCGTCCAGGTGATCGTACTCATGCTGGACCACCCTGGCCAAGAGTCCGTCTGCGTCCAAAGTGAAGGGCTTGCCTTTTTCCGTAAACGCCTGAATTTTCACGCTCGCTGGCCTAGTCACGGTAAAGTAGAGGCCAGGAAAGGATAAGCAGCCTTCCTCATATTCAACAAGCTCTTGGCTTGTTTCGATAATCTCCGGATTGACAAAAACACGACGTCTGTCGCCTTCTATATGGACGACAAAAATCCGTTTTGAGACGCCCACCTGCGGTGCGGCAAGCCCAATGCCGTCTCCTTTGTGCATTGCATCGAACATTTCTGAAACAAGAGCAACCAGTTCATCGTCGAAGGCCGTAACAGGCTCCGCCCTGGTCTCAAGAACCTTATCGCCATAAAGTACAATTTCTTTCATTTCTAAACACTTACCCCACTTACTTTTTCGCGCCTATTCCATCGAGCGGCGGGATATTGAACTTATCGCCTTCCTTAATCCCGACTTTTGCAAACCATCCTTGTGGCACCTCGAGCACATAACGAACACTAAACGTGGAAACGTTCGGCTCCTGGGAATAGGGTTGAAGGTCCACAATCTGAGTCACCGTTCCGTCCTTGGACAGATATGCAAGAGAAAGTGGAATGGAAGTATTCTTCATCCAAAACGACGCTTTTTGGTCATAATCAAAGACAAAAAGCATTCCTTTCCCTTCTTCCAGGGTTTTCCGGTACATAAGACCGCGGCTTTTTTCTACTTCGGTCTTGGCCACTTCGGCTACCACTTGAACGTTGCCACAGGTGAGTGTAACAGTTGCAAGTTGAGGATTGGGCTTTGTTGGGACTCCCGAGCTGTCAGTGTCTTGTCCCGAGCACGCTGTCAGAGTACCCGCGAACATCAAGAGAATAGAAAGACAAATCGCCTCTCTGTATCGCCGCTTTTCGCTTCCAGTCTTGCTCGAAGTTCTCAAAGTCTTTCCTCCACTCTATCATTATACCCGTATAAAGATACTGTAGAACGGGAAAATAAAAAAGCTGCCCTTTTGAGGCAGCCGCGTTCTCTCAGAAATTTCGCGCTTTTCAGGCGACAAAAAAACTCAATACCCGCCCTTGGAGTCGTGCGTCTTTCTCGTTTTCTTCATCAGCTTGCGTTCAAGCGCCTTTTGCTTACGGTTCTTTATCGCGGAAGGTTTTTCGTAATATTCCCGCTTCTTCCATTCGCGGATGATGCCCTCTTTTTCTACCATTCGCTTAAAACGCTTGATGGCTTTCTCAAGTGGCTCGCCATCCTCGACAATGATCTGCTTAATAATCCTCACCTCCCTTCGATCAGCGCATTAATATTACTGGAAATAACTTCTTTGTCAATAAGGTTGTGTTCCAGAAAGTAGTATGGGTTAACGGACACATCACCAATTCGAACTTCCCAATGTAAGTGTGGCCCTGTGGATAGCCCCGTCGAGCCGGAAAGCCCGATTGCTTCTCCCTGGTCGACTTTTTCTCCTTCGGTTACGGTTATTTTGGATAGGTGCATGTAGATCGAAAAAAGTCCCGGCAGATGCTCTAGGACGATGGTATTGCCCGTAACGATGCGCATACCGGCAAACACGACATTGCCTGCAAAGCAAGCATGGACAGGTGTGCCCGTTTTGACACCAAGATCGATTCCACCATGTACGCTCGTACCGGTCCCGCCATTGTAATACTTGTAGAGTCGTATGTCGCCGAAACCTGCAGTTTGCCTCCATTCGCCCGTCAGAGGACGTGTCATTGTTTTGCCAGCATAGAGAGCCAATGGATCCCGCACGCCGAAAATTTTGGCAAAGCTCAACGATTCCGCGGTTTTTGCCGGGTCTTCTTGCGTCTCCAACAGGGTATTGGCCTTGTCCAGAGGGATCGATTCGTGCAGGAACTCTGTCGAGCCAATCACCAGGGACTTTTCTGTATGAACATGTTGAACGCCGTTGTCTGTGTTCAGGTCCCAGTCGAACAGTACTTGCTTTGTTCCTGGTTCGGTCTGATTGGGAATTGGCAGAAGCACGCCGTAGAGGCTGCCGGGCCCGTCGCCAGGCATATAGAAAAACTTCCCGCTCGTAATTGTCTTGGACGTACTTGGGCTCGTAAGACTCGCCGTACCCTGATTGAGCGGCATCGCGCTCCAAATCCATGCGACAAAGGGGTCGCCTTGGGCCAATTTGTCCGGCATCTGTATAAAAAAGGGCGACGATGTTAGGGTGGGTGCCTGATCTTTCTCTTGTGCCGAGACCGCGACCGGCAGAACGACAGATGCGACCGATAAGCACAAAAGACACAAGAAAAAGCGAATAAAGCCTTTTGGGAGCTTATTCATCAATTCTTTCAATTCTCTCAATCCTCTCAACAATGTACACCTCTTGTCTGACACATCCAGGGCGAATCAGAATGACGCGAATTTGAATGACCGTGCATCAGATTGCCCTTTCACATCACCATCATATAATCTATACTGAAAAACAATTGCGACCAAACTCCAGGAGATAGGGATGCTATTTTCGACCGGTAACCTGATCACGCTTGCTATCGTCATTGTATTCTTTATCATTTATCACCTTCTGACAAGTAATAACCGCTCGCTTGAGAAGGTAAAGCGTTTTGCGGACAAGCGGCAGAACGAATTGGACGCATTTGTAGACGAAAGAGCAGAAGAGCTCAAACACTACGGCATCGATCTCGATGTGCAGCAAAAGGCAGCAAAAATCGCCCTGGAAAAGCTAGAAGCGGCTCAGGCGACTATTGCGGAAAAGGCGGGTTCCATAAGCGAGATTGCGGATAGATTTAAGCAGTACGACGACGTCCTGGATCGTTTGATGCAAATGACGGAGCGTGTCGATCAAAACTTGGCTCGTATTCACGAAGATGAGAACTTTGCCGAATCGGTCAATCGAAAACTCGATCTTGCCAAAAAGAGCCTTACGGCTTTGGAGCGCGAACTGCCGCTCATGCGGGAGAACTTTGCACAGGATGCACAGAAGACGGTGGATTCGTTCCGCGACGACATTCTGGCCGAACTTCGCGATGGTTTGGTAAACACGACGAACGAGCTGCACGCTGTGCGTGACGAAGCCCTTGCAGCCCTGGAAAAGGCTCAGTCGGCGGGGGAACTGGTCGATGCAGAACTTGAAAAGTCACTTATAACAGCCAAAGAGCGGGCCGCAAGCATAGAAGACGTGGCGTTCAAAACCATCGTGGACGATTATTCCGCAAAACTCGAAGGGTTAAAGGCTCAGGTTGACGAAGAGCTTGCGGCTCTTGGTCAGACTACGACCAAACAGATTCGCGAGCTCCGCGATTCAATAGAAAAATTCAAGTCTGGCTGGGATGCTGAGTCGGCCGCGATGATGAGTACGCTAAAGGAGAAGTATCTCCAGGCCACCTCGGAATTTGTAACCAAGACTGGTCTTGCAAAAGAGGAGATTCTGCGTGCAACCGAACAGGCCAAGGCACTGGCTACCGAGCTTGTGGCAAAGGCAGAGGACGCACAGCACAAAAATGAGGAAAGCATCGCGCGGATGGAAGCACTGGATGCAGATTTGAATACGGCGATCGAAACTACGAAGGCCCATTTTGAAGACGAGTTTGCTGAATTTGGCCAGGCGTTCGAAGCCAACCGGATGCGTTTTGAAGAAAATTTCAAAGCAGAAACCCAAGAGATGCATGCTGCCCTGGATACTGTCAGGCAGGAAGTGAAGAGGCTCACGGAAGTCGCGAGCGAAAGTATCTCCGAACACCTCGCGGATTTTGACAATGCGCTGCTGGATGAGTTGGCGGCCAAGAAGGCCCAGACCTTTAGGCAGCTCGATTTTTGGCTTTCGGATATGGAAAAGACGCTTTCTGGAATTACCTCGGAAGCCAGCGCGCGTAGGAACGCGGAAGAAGCCTCATATGCCGAGGAATTCCATGCTCATCTGTTGAAGCAGCGGGACGAAATGTACGCTCAGCTGGAAAAACTGAGTGAAAGTATCGATGCTGTAAAGGAAAGCATCAAGGCCCGGAGCGAAGCTGCAGAATCCGAACTTGCAAAGCTGGAAAGCAGCTACAAGACCGCCGCACAAGAAGCGACAAAAGACACCTTCGCCAACCTGAATTCCCAAGTTGCAGCTCTGCAGGAGTCTGTCGTTTCGCTTATGACAGCACTATCAGCACAGGAGCAAAAAGGCGCCACAAACGGGGCAAGAGCCACGGGCAACGCAACAGGCGAAGCCGCCAATTCAAACGCAGTACATAGCTAGCCCGATGGCGGCGTGTTGTTCAGTGAATACGCCTTAAACTGAGAGAACCGTCTTCAGCGCAATCTTTATCATCGTATCGAAGGTTGTCTGGCGATCCTGAGCGCTTGTAACCTCGCCTGTAGCCAAATGGTCAGAAACTGTCAGAATTGACAATGCGTTAACCCCATATTTGGCAGCCAGGGAATACAACTCGGCGCTTTCCATTTCCACACCCAAAACGCCATATCGAGCCCAAAGTTTCCACTGATCAGGATCCTCAGTATAGAAAGAATCGGAAGACAGAACGGTCCCGACGAAGGGCACAAACCCTTCTTTTTCAGCGACATCGTAGGCCGTTCTAAGGAGATTGAAGGAGGCGGTTGGAGCAAAGTCCATTCCGGCAAAGCGAATCCGGTTTATGGAAGAGTCCGTGCAGGCGCCAACTGCCAGAATAACGTCGCGCAACTTGATCTGTGGCTGCATTGCACCACAGGTCCCAACGCGGACTAGATTCTTGACACCGTAGTCCCTGATAAGCTCGTTGACGTAGATGGAAAGACTTGGCATGCCCATGCCTGTGCCCATCACGGATACTCTTTTGCCTTCATAAGAGCCGGTATAACCAAACATGTTGCGGACATTGTTGAACTGTTCAGGTTTTTCCAAGAAAGTCTCGGCGATGAATTTTGCCCTCAAAGGGTCACCAGGCAAGAGGATGCTTTCTGCAATTTGCCCTTCTTTAGCTCCAATGTGAATACTCATAGGTTCTTCCCTCCATCTCATAGTCCAGCTTGTCGCTCTTATAGTCCAGCTTATCACTGGTGTAAGTTTGGCAGTATACTGTGCCATATAAGTTTTTGTCAGGTAGTGCCGAACGGTGAACATACCGGCCGGCAGCTACCCGGGCATAACAGGGAGATTCGAGGGAGATTTAGGTGGAATCTTATAAAATCTTGTATGTAGATGATGATATAGCGATAGTAAATAAGCTCGCAGCCTTACCAGTCCTAAAAGACAAGACTGGGGACATAGATCTTCAATCGCTTCTAAAGCAAGAACATCCCGAGTTCGCCACATTTCTTGAAGCTGCACACCGCATAGACCGTCGGACTTCTGGCATTGTCGTTTTTGCAAGGAATATCAGGGCACTCCAGACACTTGAAAAGCAGTTTCGTACGCACGAAATACACAAGACGTATGTTGCGTGTCTGGAAAAAGAACCTGTACCACCTGAAGGGATACTCAAACACTCTATAATATTCGATAAACGTAGGAACCTTTCTGTCGCGCTGCCCGTGGGGGCTTCAAATTCCAACAAGCCAGGCGCGGGCCAAACAAAGGTCTCAAGCGATGCAGAACTGCAGTACAGACTTGTAGCCAGGAGTGACCGCTATTTCTTTGTCGAGGCTGAACCGCTCACGGGGCGCCATCATCAGATCCGCGCCCAATTTGCAGCAGAGGGTTGGCCCATAAAAGGCGACCTCAAATATGGAGCCAAACGCAGTTCGTCTTCCGGACGCATCATGCTTCACGCGTGGAAAATCGATTTTCCACATCCCCATACCCGAGAACCACTCCGTATTATAGCGGACCTTCCTACCGACGAAACGCTCTGGGGAGTTTTTCAAGAAATGGTAGAGAATTCCAAACAAAGCCCGCAAAGCTTGTGACGTCAAAGTTCACAGTCTGTGCGGGCTCCATATCCAATAACGTATCTTTCAAAGCTGGCTTGCAGTGTTCAACAATAGAAGAGCCATGGCTGGCCTAATGTTGTTTATGGAACCGCCCAGGACATAGTCAATGAGAGCAAAATCCTCAAAGCCGTGTTCGCTTTCAAGACAACTCGCCAGTCTTTTTGCATAAACCTCGTTTATCCCCTCCATTTTATCCGTTCTAAAGCGAGTTTCGTCTTTGGCAAGGTCAAGCCATAGCTCGACCGTAAAACCGTCCTCGGCCTGTTCTTTAAGTTGAAATTGTGTCGCGCTCTTGGAGGCCCACTTTGCGTCCCGTTCTATGTTGCCATTGCGCTTGATGGTTAAAGTCCCTGAGAACTGCTTGCTTCCCCTGCGGTATTCTTCAACATAAGAGTCGTCCCCGGGGCTGATTTGGAGTGTGTTTTTGCCGTTTAGAGAGAGCACCCGGGTTACGTCCCCATTTATGGCGATTTTTTCTGGTTCCACATCAAAAGTCGCTTGGACTGCCGCCTTATCCGTAGTGGATTTGGAGACAAGTATCTCCTCTCCGGCACGGCTAAAATCATACCTTGCAATAGGAACCTCTCCTGTCAAGTCGCGCTTATAGACCATTGCACCATCCAACCATCCCCCAGGGAGCAGATGAAATCGATAAACTGTGGTGTCATACCCCTGACTCTCGAGAATTCCAAACCGCGTATCCTTATACACAATAAGCACTTCGTTGGTACCGGCTACAATTCCAGGCAGCACAATAGGGTCTTCTACGTGTGGCGCAGCATCGGTGCTCGGGCTCGCCTTGTTTTCAGCTAAGGTTTTGCCAGCCTCGGTAGGTTGTTGGGGAATTGTCTCTTGGTTATTTACCTGTTCTTGTTTCTTATTGGAACAGCCTACGAAAAGCAAGCCTCCAACGCAAACATAGATCAACAATAAAAACGCTTGTATACACTTCGAGCTATTCAGAATATGTCTATTTGCGCCAGACTGAACTGGTCCTGCCACTAACGAATTCGCTGCCTTGGAAATCATAGATACCTCCAATCTTACGATTTTCTTTGCAATTTCACATCGAAAACTCATATCGAACACTACGTTAGGAGATTTTAATCGTCTCACAAAACACTCAGATCTATCTCATAAAGGACTATTTCCTGTCGGGAACATAAATAGTCTGACGTGCATTCGGATCCCTGCCCTTGTCTATAAGAAGCGTTTGTGTCAATTTCGACACATCGTCCTGCCGCATTATGATGCAACCGTAGGAAAGTGAACGCTCAAAAGGAATTGTATTAGAATGCAATGAATAACCCGTATCGGCATAGGTTCCCAGGTATTCCGCTCGACCTTCAGGTCCGACTGGCCCATAGACATCCACATGACCAACGGCGTTGGTTTGAATGCTGAAAGGTCCGTATTTGTCTCCACGTGCCCGTTCTCCGGTTATCAGCCAATTGCCGGCAGGGAAAGGTTGCGGAGCGCAGGTTACACCAGGGCCATGGGGTGCAACATTCTGAGTGCCAGGTTTCGGCATAAAAGGCGCCTCGGTAGTCTGCATAACGCGATTATGAACATCGATCACATACGTTTCCTTAGGTGGAATTCTGCCAAGCTTTGCCTCATACTCGCTGTCGATCACTTCGACTTTGAGCTTGGTCCTTGAAGCATTCAATGTTACCCTCGTGTCTCCTCCCTTTACTTTGGCTGCCTCCAGTTCATCCACACACGAGCCTTGCAAAAGGCATTCCAAGTCTTCCGCTATATCCAGATCTTGCCAAGGTACATCTGCGTCAGCCTGTTCAAATCGAGCCGACGCTGCCACCTTGGGCGGCCCCCAAATCGGAACGACAAGGCAGACAAACGCGACAATCAGTAAACCCGCGCGCGAAAAAATACGCGCGCCTATCCATTGTGTGTAGTGCATTGCGCACCTCCTTACCAATGAAACGCGCGCGTCTTCGTCGCTCAATTCAAAATTCCCGAGGTTTCTTTGTTTTCTATCAAGATTTCGTTGTGCTACGCTTTGGGGTGCGACCTTTCTGGACATAACCCCCCGCAAAGACCAAGTCTAGGCGCCTGACATCAAGGCGCCCCCCGGAGAGATCCATCTCAATCTCAAGAGATAAATGTCTCGCTACCCCTGTTAAAGTACTTGTTTACGACGAACATCGAGACGCCGGTAACAACCAAAAGAATTGTAGACATGGCACTCGCCGTTCCAAAGTACCCGTCGACGACAGAAATATAGATCTTAATGGGCATCGTCATCGTCTTACCGACATAGAGCAAAATGGAAGCAGAGAGCTCATTCATCGATGTTACCCAACTCATTATAGCACCTGACACTATACCACTTTTCATTAAAGGAAGCGTTACGGTGCGGAAAGTCCTGCCGGGAGGGGATCCTAAGTTGATTCCTGCCTCCTCCAAAGCGGGGTCGATCTGCTTGAGGATGGATGCTGCCGACCTTACAGAGTAAGGCAGGCGTCGTATAAAGTACGCCATAATGATGATCGTCGCCGTGCCGGCAAGATAGATCGGCTTTCTATTAAATGCGATAATAAAACCTATACCAAGCACCGTGCCTGGTACGATGTAAGGAATTGCAAGCAATTGATCCAAAACCTTGACGGACACGCCTTTGCTACGAGCTATGACAAAGCCAAGCAAAGTCCCAATAATCGATATAAGTATAACTGCAATAAATGAATACACAAAACTATTGATGACTGTTTTCGGTATATCGAAGAAGATCTGTTTATAACTCTCGAGCCCAAAACCACGTGTAAAGACTGGTCCGTTCGTGTTCCTGAACGAATAGAAAACAATGACAAGAAGCGGCAAAGTTGAAAGCGCAACAATGAGGTAACAAACAAGGTGCGCCGCAAAGGACTTGCCCTTGGAAAGTCGCTTCTGAATTGGACGATTTACCAGCATGCTCGAGTACTTTCTCCGCGACGAAGCCCAGTTCTGCAAAATAATCACCACCGACGCGCAGAGCATAAGGACAATAGAAACCGTCGATGCCATTCCTGGCGTCTCTGCCACTTCGCTCGTGTACATGTTGTAGGCGAGGGTTGACAACACGAGGTAGTTGCCTCCGATCACCATCGGGGTTCCAAAGTTAGAAAGCGACATCATAAACACAATCAGCGCGCCACCGGTCAGCGAAGGCATTACAAGCGGCAAAGTAATCTTGAAAAAGGTCCCCAAAGATCGGGAACCAAGGTTCTCCGACGCTTCTTCCAGTGACCGGTCGATGGTATTGAGGGCTCCCGCCAGCATAAGCGATATAAATGGATAATATTGCAAGGAATCTGAAAGAATTATTCCAAAAGGGCCATAGATTTCTGGGAGCCTAATTCCTATTGAAGAAAAGAACAGCCTCAAGAACCCCTGCTTGCCAAGCATTGTTATCCACGAATATGCCCCGATAAAAGTTGGCGACAGCAGGGCCAGCACCGACAGGGTAGTGAGCAGATTGGTGCCGCGAATTTTGTATCTCGACGTAAAAAAGGCGAGGGGAATGCCAAGTACCATGGAGAAGAAGGTCGTCAACACGGCCACCAACATTGAATGCCCAAAGGCACGGAGATAATAGGCCCGCGAAAAAAACTCCTTCCAGTTGGAAAAGGAAAACTGCCCGGTTTCCTTGTCCATGAAGCTATATTTGAAAACGTCAAAAAGTGGATAGATGAGAAAAACAACGACGATCGCAAAACCCAAGAGCGTTACAAAAGTCCAGACATCCAATCTTCGCTTGCCAAGGGTCATCGTTCCCCTCCGGCACCAAGGCGCTCGCCGCTCTGTTTGTCAAAGAGCAGGCACGCAGACGGTGGGATACAGACCTGTAAGGTCTCCCCAATGGCAGGTATATCTTCTTCTTTTGGACAATGGCGGTCAAATACAATTGCCGTATCTTCAAATTTAAGGGTAACACGCGCGGTGGATCCCAGGAACGACACCGATTCCACCTGTCCCACAACCTTGTTTGTGGAGCCTAGATCTTCCGTTTCCTGGATGTCCTCAGGGCGGAACGCCAGTGTAGCTTCGGATTTTCCTTCCGTTCCGGCGCTCGGGACCAAAAATGTCACACCGCGGAAGGTTGCCTGGCGCAGACCGTCGGCCAACAGCTCGCCCAAGGCCACGTCCACGGTATTTATTTTGCCAACAAAGGTGGCAACAAACAGGTTTTTGGGATTCTTGTAGATCTCCCAGGGCTCGCCTACCTGCTGAATCTTGCCAAAATTGACTACGGCAATTCGATCCGAGATAACGAGCGCCTCTTCCTGGTCGTGCGTCACATAAATGGCGGTAATACCAAGCTTTTTCTGCACCGACCGTATCTCCTCGCGCATCTCTACTCTGAGCTTGGCATCGAGATTGGAAAGCGGCTCGTCAAAAAGTAACACGCGCGGCTCAATTGCCATGGCGCGTGCCAGACCAACGCGCTGTTGCTGCCCGCCTGAGAGCTTGTCCGGGGTGCGGTCCTCGTAACCGGTAAGATGCACGTTCTTAAGCGCCGCTTTGACGCGTTCGTCAATTTCCTTCTTGGGGAGCCTGCGTACCTTCAATCCGTACGCGACATTCTCATAAACGGTCATGTGAGGGAAAACGGCGTAGTTTTGGAACACCATTCCTGTATTGCGCTTGTAGGCGGGAATACTGTTCACCAGTTCGTCGCCCAGGTAGACGTCGCCTTTGTCTTGTTTGTAGAAGCCCGCTATCGTGCGCAGCAAGGTGGTCTTGCCACAGCCGGAAGGTCCCAACAAGGTAAAGAATTCCCCCGGTCTTATCTCCAGGTTGATGTCGGACAAAGCGACGAGATCGCCGAATTTCTTTTCCAAATTGACTATTCGTATAGAGGTCATCAGAAACTCCCTGTAAGAGGTCTAGCAGCACAAGCCAACATAAAACAGTGTTGAACGACAAAAAAGGAAAGAGGAACGCGCAAGTCAGAAGCCTGACGTCTGAACGCGGCCTTGTTTTCGGCCGGGAAAACACCGTTGCCAGAGCCTTCCGTAAGAGAACCCCAGGAGACCACCAGAAGGATATCCTCACAAAGAGGCCCTTCGGTTACGGAAGGCCCGTCGCAACGAGAGTAACAAGAACGTTACAGTCCGAGATCCATTGCTATGTCAGTAAACTTCTTGATAAAGACATCCTTGTTTTTCGCCGCCCATCCAAAATCGTACGGTATGGTCTTAATAGTGGAGATCGCAGGAAGACCTTTCGGATCCTTGCAATCTACTCGAACAGGTCTGCGCGCCATCGCGTCGACCAAATACTCCTGAACCGGCTTGGAAAGACACCAGTCTATGAATTTCTTTGCATTCTCGAGGTTCTGAGCGCCCTTTAGAAGCGCTATGCCATCGGGAGCTGCCACCGTTCCATCCTTTGGATAGACAATCGCCACAGGACCGCCGCCTGCTACAAACCTGAAGGCGTTGTCTTCCAGGGTAATACCGACCGCCTGTTCACCATCATTGACAAATTTAGGGACAGCGCCAGAGGAAGACGAAATGACCATGTTCTTCATAATCCCCTTGTAAATGTCCCACCCCTTGTCTCCGTAAATCGAAATTACGTTGGCAAGCTGCATGTACGAAGATCCGGATTTGTCTGCTCTTGCAGAAGAAATATTCTTTTTGAAACGCGCATCAGTGAGGTCGGTCCAGGTCTGGGGATACTGCTCAGGTTTGAGCATCTTCGTATTGACGATAAAGACATTCATGATACCGGTGTAGGGAAGCCAATTGGTTCCGACCTTGTAGACGGGGTTGATCTTGTCCCACTCCTTAGGCGTGTATGGTGAAAGAATCTGATTGTCGGCTTCGAGCTGTTCACCCCCAATGCTCCAGATGACATCAGCCTGAGGGTTGTTGGCCTCCGCTTTTGCGCGCTTCATGACGTCGCCGGACGCAAGTTTGACATAGTCGACCTTAATCCCCGTGTCTTTTTCGAACATAGGCACTAGGGCATTGATGATCGATTCCTCGTGCGCCGTGTATACCACCACCTTGCCTGAAGCCGCCCAGGCCGAGGCTGCCACCATCACAATGAGCAGTGCGACCAATGCTCGTTTCATACAGAACCTCCCGCTAAGATTGTCTGCCGTCGGGCGGGCAATAAAGCCCACACCCCAACGATACCGTGTAGGTATTGTAGCACGGAACGACAAGTTGTGCGGCGGGATTTTCGTGCTCTGCTAACGCCTTACACTGTCATGCTCTGAGTGCTTTCATGTCCTCAGGAGCGATGGGGCAAGCCGAAGTGGCGTTAGGGATCCTTCAGACTCAGTCTGCAAGAGCCCAACCTCGTCTATGACCTGCTTTTCGTAGTATTTATATAGCGCCAGGAAAACACCCAAGTAATTCTTGTGCCAGGGCTTTTTCTTACCGCAGAAATGAAGGATGCACGTGTTTTTGAAAATATAGTCCATATCGACAGTACCATTGCTGACAAGTCTATAGTAGTGATAGAAACGGGTATCAAAGTTGTAAATGGTTTCGTCCAGCGCAAGAATCGAATCGGAATAGAGCGAATTGAGGACATCC
>JAFIHQ010000032.1 GCA_017849315.1 Treponema sp. | reverse complement strand
CGTGTACCTCGACGCGGTGTTTTATCCGACCTTGAGCGAAGACATCTTCAGACAGGAAGGCTGGCATTACGAAGTCGAGCCCGATGGCTCGCTTTCGCGCAAAGGCGTTGTCTATAACGAAATGAAGGGCGCTTATTCCGACCCGGACGAGATGCACGCCGATTGGTGCCGCCGCTCGCTTTTCCCGGACACCACCTATGGTTTCGATTCAGGTGGCGACCCTGAGGTTATCCCGCAGCTCGACTACGAGACTTTTGTATCCTTCCACAAGAAGTACTATCACCCGTCCAATTCCTTTATTTTCTTCTATGGCGATGACGATCCGGACACAAGGCTCAGCATGATGGACGCCTGGCTTGCGCCATTCTCGCGCGCCGATGTCGATTCCATGCCAGGCCTCCAGGCGCCCTTTACCGCGCCGATCTCCATGGACAAGGCCTGCGATGGCAACGACGACAAGGGTTTTGTCGCGGTCAACTGGGGGCTTGCTGAGCACGGCGACCTCGAGTATTCCATTGCGCTCACCATTTTGACCTATATTTTGGTCGGGACTCCCGCCTCGCCCTTGCGCAAGGCGCTTATCGACTCAGGCTATGGCGAGGATCTTGCCGGTTTTGGCTACGAGGAGAGCATGCGCCAGACAGCCTGGTCCATCGGGCTCAAAGGGGTGGCGCCTGAGAACATGGACAAGGTCGAGTCGCTCATTCTGGATACGCTCACGCAGCTTGCAAAGGACGGCATCGATCCGGACACGATAGAAGCGTCCATCAACACCGTGGAGTTCGCGCTGCGCGAAAAAAACACCGGCAACTTCCCACGCGGGCTCGCCGTCATGTTCGAGGCTTTGGGCGAGTGGCTTTACGACAAAAACCCTATCGATGCGCTCGAGTTTGAGGCGCCCATTCGGAACCTGCGCGCAAAACTCGCCAAGGGTGAGCGCTTTTTTGAGTCGATGATCGATTCGCTTTTCTTGAAAAATCAATTCCGCAGCACGGTGAGGCTCCTGCCCTCTGCTGACGAGGGAAGACGCCGCGAAGCAAAGGAAAAGGCCGAGCTTGCGGCAATCCGGGCGCAGCTTTCCGATGCCGAGATCGAGGCCCTCAAGGCCCAGGTCGAAGCGCTCAATCGGCGCCAGGAAACGCCTGACTCCCCTGAGGCGCTTGCCACGATCCCTTCGCTCGACCTTGCGGACATCCCGAAGGAGGTGCCAAAGCTCCCTAGTGAGGCCTTTTCGATTCCGACCGGTGCCGGGCAGGCCAGCGAGAAATCAGCGGTCTGTATGGGACTTTTCCACGACCTTCCGACGAGTTCAATTCTCTATTTTGACATCGCGTTCCCGTTTACGTCGATCGAGCCGAGGCTTCTGCCATACGTGAGCATCCTTGGCCGGGCGATCTTGGAGACAGGCACGGATAAGTTTGACTATATCACTATAATGCAAGAAATTGGCAAACATACCGGCGGAATCGGGGCGTCGGTGCACACAGGTACCGTCTGGGACTCAAAAAAGGCGTCGGCTTCGTTTATCGTCCGGTCCAAGGCGATGTCCGAGAAAACCGAGAAGCTGTTTGAGATCCTTACAGAGGTTTTGCTCCACGCCAAATTAGACAACAAGGATCGCTTGCGCCAGATTGTCCTGGAAGAAAAGGCTCAGGCCGAGGCTTCCGCCATCCCTGAGGGGCACAGGCTCGTGATAACGCGGATGCGCTCCCATTTTTCGGAAGCAGACGCAATGGCGGAGCGCCTGCGCGGTTGCGAGCAGCTTTTTTTCCTTCGCGGGCTTGCCGAGCGCATCGACACCGATTGGTCTGGCGTGCTCGCCGATCTTGAAGCGGTACGCAACGTAGTCCTTAACTATTCTAATGCGATTTACAACGTCACGCTGGACAGAGCCAATTTCGAAGCCGTAAGGCCACAGCTTGAGGGGTTTGTGCAGGGGCTTGTGCAAGCCCAAACTCAAGTTACAGGCCGCGCACAAGTTACAGGCCGCGTTCAAGCCCAAGGCCAAGCACCGAACTCCGCCGCGCCCGACGCTAATGCCGTCATCGCACCAAGCGCCGTGCCCGAAGTGCTCCTCGCGCCCACGCAGGTCAACTTCGTAGGCCGCGCATACCCCATCGGCCTGGCCGGCGCGCCAGCCAACGGCGCCTTCCGTGTCGTCAAAAAGTACCTGGACACTGTTTATCTTTGGGAAAAAATCCGGGTTCAGGGCGGCGCCTACGGCTGCCCCTCAGTCTACGACCTCAATACCGGCGTCTTTGCCTTCGCTTCCTACCGCGACCCCAACCTGGGCCGCACCCTCGAGGTCTATGACGCAGCCTCGGACTTTCTGGAAATGGTGGAAATCTCTGAAGACGAGCTGCGCAAGTGCATTATCGGAACTATTGGCGATGTCGATATCTACATGTTGCCCGACGCAAAGGGCTTTGCATCGCTTGTCAATTATCTTGTCCACTATACCGATGAAAAGCGGCAAGAACACCGCGACGAGCTCTTGGCGGCCTCAAAGTCCGATTTCCGTTCCCTTGCCCGCGCTCTTCGTGTCGCCAGGGACAGCGCAGTCACCACGTTGCTCACTTCACAGACCGGCGCCCAAACGCTCCCTGCAGCCTTGCACGAACATGCTCAGGAGATTCAGCTTCTCTAGCTTGCATGCGCAGGTACATCCTGTACCTGCGCTGTTTGCGCCTGTGTTGTCTGCACCAGCATCTCTCGTAGGATCGCTTCTAATTCCTCCTTACTGAGGATTATTGGCACCGGATAGGACATCTGGTACACCTCCGCAAGCGCAGCACCCGCAATTTTCGGTATATCGGCCTCCCGAAGGAACTTTGCCTTCTCCGGAATCTCGAGGTCGTACAGCAAATGCCGCACCGCCTCGACAAATTTCCGTGCGTTGCCGGGATCGTCGTCCTCAGGCAACTCCACAAAGAGCCCAGACGTCGCTGCAAGCTCCGCAAGCCTATCCGGACAAATATCGAGATAGAGATCCAAGAAGTATGGCAGGACGATCGCATTGGCAAGCCCGTGCGGCACGCGGTAGAACTCGCCAAACCGGTGTGCCACCGCGTGGATGTAGCCCACAAATCCCCGGCTGAGGGCTCTTCCTGCCAAGTGTGAGGCCCGCAAAAGCGCTTCTCTGCTGGCAAGGTCCGAGCCATCCACACAAGCCTTTGGCAAATTAGCAAAAATGAGCCTGATCGCCTCGGACGCCTGCACGTCCGAATCTGAATGGTGCAAGGTGTTGGTGTACGCCTCGATGGCGTGCACAAAAGCGTCCATCGCCGTTATCGCCGTGACGCCAGGAGAAAGTCCTACCGTCAGGGCTGGGTCCAGAATCGCAGTGTCTGCAGGCAGTCTCGTGTCTATGACCATGTCGAATTTGCGCGTTTTTTCGTTTCGGACCACCGAGATGACAGTTGCCTCAGAACCCGTGCCCGCGTTTGTCGGAAGGCAAATGAGTGGAGCCCCTTCGTTCCTGAATTTTCCAATGCCTGCAAACGACGCAAGCGGCCTGCCATGGGTTCTGCCCATCCTGATCAGCTTGGCCCCATCCATGACCGAACCGCCGCCAACAGCAAGCACGGCATCGCAGCCTGCGCTGCGCATTGCAGCCACACCATTTTCGCACTGTTCAAACGAAACATCTGGAAGTATTCGATCGAAAATTTCAAAGGGAATATCGGCTTGAAGAAGAATGTCTTTTAGTTTGGCGATGGTTTCTGTCCTGGACAAGGTGGGGCTGGTAACAATGAGGGGCTTTTGAGCTTTATGCACTTTTAGTTCAGAGGGTACCAACTTTATGCTGCCAGCGCCGGTCAATAAGGTGGGGGTTTTTTGCGCCTTCCTTGTCAGAATTTTGGCTCTTGTCCTTAACCAATACTTCTTTAGTCCGTGTTTTTTCCTCTTGGTATCGCTCATTTGCTCAAGGTGCCTCCCTTTTTTTTCTTCCTCGCCCCCCAACATGGCTCACAAGCGCCACCCCATGAGGCCCAAAACAAAGAGCGACTCCCCAAACAGCATGCAGGGTGGCACGAAATAATAATTATACAGCATCCTGAACCGCGGCGCAAAGGGCGGGGCAAAAGAGGAGTACTTTAACCAAATATGAGGCGGCTTCCGCCGCAGTCCAGCGTAATGCCGCTGTGCAACGGGCGCAAACGGCCTAACATCCGGCCGAAAAGGCCCAATCTGCCCAACAGACCCCTACAGTATATGGTCCAGAAAGTCCTTGGTTCTTTGTTCGCGCGGCGAAGTAAAGAACGTCTCCGGCGGTGCTTCTTCGACGATCTGTCCTGCGTCCATAAAGATGATTCTGTCCGCAGCCGCACGTGCAAAGCCCATTTCGTGAGACACAACGAGCATAGTCATTCCCTCGTTTGCGAGGTCCGTCATTACATCCAGAACTTCCTTGATCATCTCTGGGTCGAGCGCGCTCGTCGGCTCATCAAAGAGCATCACCTTGGGGCTCATCGCGAGCGCCCTTGCGATGGCGACACGTTGTTGCTGGCCACCGGAAAGCTGCTCCGGCCATGCGCCGACCTTGTCACTCAAGCCAACTTTGGCCAGAAGTTCTTTGGCCTTGGCCTGGGCTTCTTCCTTGGGTATTTTGAGCACTTCCATCGGTGCCAACGTTATGTTGTCCAAAACTGAGAGATGCGGAAAAAGATTGAAACTCTGAAACACCATGCCCACTTTTTCCCGAATAAGCCTGATATCTGCCTTGGGGTCCGTTACACTTTGCCCCTCAATCAAAATCGTTCCTGAATCGAGCTGTTCAAGCCTGTTGACGCAGCGCAACAAGGTGCTTTTGCCGGAGCCGGACGGCCCAATGATGAGCACGACCTCACCTACTGCCACATCGAGACTGACGCCCCGCAAGGCACGCACAGAACCAAAGTTTTTGACAGCATTTTTTATTTCAATTATGGGAGCCATAATGCCTCAGCTTTTCTTCCATGATCGCGACAAGCCGCGAGAAGAACAATGTCATAACCAGATAAATGAGGGCCACTACTGTATAGCTCTCAAAGTAACGGAACGATGTGGACGCGTATTCTCGCCCCCGACGCAACAAGTCGGATACAGCCAGAATAGAAACCAGCGAAGAATCCTTGAGAAGCGCTATGAATTCGTTCCCGATATGTGGAAGAATGATTCGGATGGTCTGCGGAATAATGATTCTGCGCATCGCGGTAGACCTGCTCATTCCAAGCGCCAACGCCGCTTCCATTTGCCCCTTGGGCACTGCCTGAATGCCTGCGCGGAAAATCTCCGCCATATAGGCGCCATAGCAGATCGACATTGCCAGCACTGCGGCAGAAGGCCCTTTTAGTTTCAGAAGCGGACCCAGCGCGTAATAGATATAGAACAGCTGTACCAAGAGTGGAATACCGCGGATCACCTCAACATAGATGGTGGCGATGCGGTTGACCGCCTTCTTGGCCGATACTCGTCCCAGGCCCGCAAACAGCCCGATGATGAGCGCAAACACTATGGAAACCAGCGTCACTCCGAAGGTTGCGGCAAGTCCGTCGGGGACAAACGACAAAATCTTGAGGTAAGGGTCGGGCTCGATAATGGGCAGAATAACAAGCAGCGCGATTGCGCCAAAAAACGACAAGTTCCAGGCAGAAAGAGCACCCTGCTCCTTTTTTGTCGGAATCAGGGTGCCATCCGTTACATTTATAGTTGCACGCTCAGCATCTTTTTCCTGTTGTTCCTGTTGTTCTTGCTGAGCGGTGGATTCCTTCTTTGCCATGCTGCTATTTTAGCCACTTTGCCACGAGCTCGTCCAGTTTCCCGGAAGACTTCACCTTGGCGAGCCCATCGTTGAGCAGTTTGAGGGTCGCAGTATCGCCCTTCTTTACCGCAAAGCCGAGGTACTCGTCGGTAAATGGCTGCCCTACTATCATGAGAGCTTCTTTGTAGGTCGCGTTCTGAAGCGCAAAATTGGCGGCAATCGGCGAATCTGCAACGACACCATCGATGTTGCCATTCACAAGGTCCTGGAAAGCAAGCCCGACCTCGTCGTAGGTCTTGAGGTTGACGCCGCTCACCTTGCCAATTTCGATCGCGCCCGTGGTTCCAATCTGAGCTCCAACATTCTTGCCCACCATGTCGGCAAGCGTGGTTACGCCCGTAATATCTTTGCGCACGACCAAAACCTGGCCAGCGTTTACATAGGGCTCGGAAAAGTCCATGGTCTGTTTGCGTTCGTCGGTAATCGTCACTGAGGAGGCCACCACCTGATAATCCCCCGCTGCAAGCCCTGCAAAGATACCATCCCAAGCGGTATTCTTTATTTCGACCTGAAAGTTGCCGGCCTTGGCCACTTCGTTGATCAGGTCGATATCAAAACCCACGATGTTCTTGTTTTCGTCCACATATTCCATGGGCGGCCAGGTAGCATCAGTCGCCACAACAACTTTTTTCGGTTTTGATGCACAGGAAGTTACTGCTGTAACTACTCCAAAAACTGCCACAACCGCTAGGAAAACGCTCAAAACAGAACGTGCCTTTTTCATAACTCTTGCTCCTTTCGGACTTTGCATTCTATCCGGATTGCAGCGTAAAATAAGCCTTTCTGCCCTGCAATGTCAAGTTCGAGGCGGAGGTTTGTGCTAAAAAATACAATACTTAGTCATATTTATGCACAAGTTTTATGTATGGCTGGCCAGTTGGTCGTGTTCGTCGATGTCGTGTGCATCCCACGGATACACGATCCAGGTATCCCCCAAGGTTTCGCCCACAAAGTAGTGCTTAACCTCTGACGGAAGCGTACCCTTTTTCGGCTTGTCCTTGTTGTTGAGCACGGCAATGGCGATTTCTTCCGGGTGATGCCGCATGAGCTCGCGCACGCAATACTCCAGTGTGGTCCGCGTGTCGTCCACCTCGTCCACAAGGAGAATCTTCTTGTCCGAAAGCTTCTTTTCGGCCTCTTCGATCCATTGAACCTTGCGCGGAGACTCTGTCGGCTTGTCGTTGATGTCGTAGTACGCGACGCCAACGGCCAAAATCGGCTTTCCAAGATAGGTTCGCATTATTCTGGCCGGAATGAAACCACCGGTACCGATGGCCACGATGACATCCGGGTCAAAGCCGCTCGCCTCAACCTGTTCCGCTATTCGTTGGGCAGATTTATGAATCTGCTGATAGGTAAAGTAGCGCTTTTCCATATTCGGATTGTATACAGACTGTCAATTCGTAGCAAGAACTGGTCAGACTGCCAGGCTTGTCAACCTATGAACAAGAATAGATTTTTATCGATTATACCTTGACATTTCGCCGTGCTTTTGATAATGATTATCAATATCAATTGTAAGAGATAAGGTCGGCTATTTCCCCGGCCAGGGGATATCTAGTAGAGAATATCCATTGAGAGCATGGTTGGGTGCGGAGTCGAAATAATGAACAGTACAAAAACGGAATACGAAGTGTTCAATCAGTACTTGCGCGAGCGCGGACTCAAGATGACGACTCCCAGAGAAAAAGTGCTCCAGGCTTTTTTGGAGCATGAAGGCCATTTGTCTACCGACGATGTCTTGGCAGCTTCAAGGAAACTTGACCCTTCTATCGGTCAGGCCACAGTTTTTAGAACAATGAAGCTGCTCGAAGATGCCGGACTTGCGCGCGATGCAAGCCAGGACAATGGACCAAAGAAATACGAGCATGCATTTAAGCACGCTCATCATGATCACCTCTTGTGTACAAAGTGTGGGCGCGTCGTGGAGTTTTACGATCCACAAATCGAAAAGGCGCAAAAGCGTGTTTTTGCGAAATTCGGATTTACGGAAACTGGTCACTGGATGGAACTTCATGGACTCTGTCCAGAATGCGTACGGCAAAGTGCCGATGAACGCCAAAGTGCCAGTGATCAGAAGAAATAATCTATCGACAAGATCGAGGTTTCTATGCGCTTATCTGATTTGGATGAAGGGACGCAGTTCGAAGTCTTGCGGGTGCTTATTGGCGGTGAAGTTGGCAGGCGCCTTGCAGACATGGGTTTTACAGAAGGAGCGCAAGGTACTTTGGTCCGCGGTACCTTTTTGCGGGACCCTCTTCAAATCCGGGTACGAGACTACGACGTACTGATTCGGCGCAGCGAGGCTCACCTTATAGAGGTAAAACCCATTTTGCAGGAAAGCGCAATTCAAGAAGCAACTAAAGAAGCACAAGGAAATATATATGATACGCAGAGGGCCCGGAGAACGCGGACAAAGCGGAGAAGCGACGCACGAGGAACCTGGCAAAAGGCATTTGCATGTCGCTTTGGCTGGAAATCCTAATGCTGGCAAAACAAGCCTTTTTAATGCGCTGACTGGCGCTCATCACAAGGTTGGGAATTACCCTGGCGTCACCGTAGAAAAGCGCGAAGGTACCCGGGAATACGGAAACCTTGTCTTACATATTGTGGACCTGCCGGGAACCTATAGCCTGACGGCGTATTCCCTCGATGAAGTCGTAGCTCGAGATTTTGTGTTGGAAGAAAAACCCGATCTTATCGTAGATGTATTGGATTCCACGAACCTTGAGCGCAACCTCAATCTGTGCCTGCAATTTCAGGAGCTGGGGGTGTCGCTTGTCGGCGCGCTCAACATATCGGACGAAGCAGAGACCAAGGGCCTTCACATTGATGCAGACAGATTATCCAAGACGCTTGGGATTCCCCTCGTAAAGACCGTCGGAACCGACGGCAAAGGTATAGACGCATTGCTGTCCACCATAGAGGTAGCCAGCCAAAACGGAACTTCCGGTAAAATGCCGAGCTATGGTCCGGAAATCGAAAAATGTCTTGAGGGTCTGGAAAAGATGTTGCGTGAGGATCCCGAGTTCAGCAAACGCTATCCGCCGCGCTGGCTT
>JAFIHQ010000031.1 GCA_017849315.1 Treponema sp. | reverse complement strand
GGCAGATATTGCAGCTTAGTAAACGCCTGACACGTCTTGAGAAGGCTTCCGGCATCCGTGACCATGGCCTTGCAGCGCGAGTTGAAGAGCCGGTAGAGGCACCAGAGGACTCAACGGCAATGGCGATCAGACTACTGGAAGATGCTATGGCGGCAGACAAACCGAAACGACCGCGAGGCAGGCCCCGCAAGAATCCTAGCCTGTAGTTAGCCATTCCTCTGGCCTTGAGAGGGCACGGTATGACACTGGAGAAGCCCCGCAAACCGCCTAAATAAGGCCATAGACGCGTTCTAAATGACCTTGCCGCATAGTTTACCTGAAAGCGCAAGTGCGCGGAATGAAGCCCTTATACACTGAGGGATTTTGGCAGGGAATGACATTGTATTGAAGTGCAGCGGCCATAAACTGGAGCCCAGCAACAACGGAAAACCGCACGAAACTCGTAAGTTATTATACTGTAAATAAATAGCTAGGGCACGTCGAAACTGTACTTTGTGGCTTGTAAGCAATATGTAGGCAGCAGAAAACAGTGTGTTTATAAGTATCAATATTATAAATAATTACAAGACTATAAAAGGGTAGAGTCCACCCCCTGCTATAGTAACAAAAGGCTTCCGCAAGGGAGCCTTTTTTATTGCATAAAGCCCTTTACTTAAAGTACTTGTATTATTCACCGATGACATTCGATATTTGGAATACTCGACTTTTCTTGAGCAATTTTTGCAAGTTTTTATAGACAGTTTGTAAACATGGTAAATAACGTCCAGTAGAAACCCCGTTGGAACTTCTCCGTTTTGAGTTTATCGGTTTCATTCTTATCATGATCGGGAAGCGATTCGTGTGCAGGGCCTTAATGGGGATGAACGAATTTTATCGAAAAATCCATAGAAAAGAAGGCTTGAATATATAAGAAATATTATATATAATAACAATTATGGAGGTGCGCATGAGGCTTGTGATAATCGGTGGCGTCGCTGCAGGGGCGACGGCGGCAGCAAGAGCACGCAGAATTGACAAAGACGCAGAAATCACAATTATCGAGAAAGGGGCATATGTATCATTCGCCAATTGTGGTTTACCGTATCGTATCTCCGGCGATATAAAGCGACGAAGCCAGCTTATACTTCAGACGCCCGAAGGTTTTTTTGCCCGATACAGAATAAATGTCCTCCTGAACACCGAGGCCATTGCTATCGACCGTCAGCAAAAGCAGATAACCCTCAAAGGGAAGGAAGGGTTCTCTACGATGCCTTACGACAAGCTCATACTTGCGCAGGGAGGCAGCCCAATTCGACCTTCGTTTGAAGGCTTAGAAAGCCAGAATGTCTTCAATCTTTGGACGATTCCCGATACAGATAGAATCGAAAACTTTATCAAGGAGAATTCTCCCAAAACAGCAGTAATCGTCGGAGGTGGATTCATCGGGCTTGAAGCCGCAGAGGCCTTGCATAAGAGAGGCATGTCAACAACCATCGTAGAGCTTACTCAGCAATTGATGCCGTTATCAGACCCTGAATTCGGAGCGCAGATAGCGCAAGTCTTTGAGGCAAATGGGGTTTCAATAATCACGGGGAAGGCCTTGGTGGCAGTTGACGAGAAGGCTCACCTGGCGCGTTTGAACGACAACAGTCAGATCCCGGCCGATCTCGTACTTCTCGCGGTAGGAGTGCATCCAAATCTCGAATTGGCAAAGAAGAGCGGGCTAACCATAGGGACTTCACATGGGCTTGCTGTCGATTCATCGCTCAGGACGAATGACCCCGATATCTATGCCGCAGGGGATATGATCGAAGTAATGCGCATCCCCGATGGTGCCAAGGCTCGAATCCCGCTTGCAGGTCCTGCGAACCGTCAAGGCCGCATCGCTGCGACCAATGCCCTCGGAGGTTCCATGCAGTATCCAGGTTCGTTAGGCACTTCCGTGGTAAAAGTCATGGACCACACTTTTGCCATGACAGGGCTTTCCGAGAAGGCTGCACGCACAGCAGGAATCGCGTGCCGCGCAGTGACGGTTCACCGGCCCCATCACGCAAGCTATTATCCCGGAAGCGAAGACCTGAGCCTAAAAATAGTCTATCAGGAAAAAGATGGAAGGATTCTTGGTGCAGAAGCTTTTGGTAAGGAAGGGGTAGAAAAACGCATCGACGTGCTTGCCGTGTCAATCTATGCAAAACTATCGCTTGAGGATTTGACCGCGCTCGATTTGTCGTATGCCCCTCCCTATTCCAGCGCGAACGATCCACTACAGATGGCCGCATTTGCTGCGCGAAATGATATGATTGGTTTCTCAAAATTCATTTCCGCGCAAGAAGCTTTTCCGCTCATAAAAGAGAATTCGGCTGCTGTTCTCGATGTCAGAACCTATAATGAATTCGTAAGGGGTCATATTCGAGGCAGTATTCATATTCCACTCGATGAACTGCGGGACAGGATCGATGAAATTCCCGAAAGCCAGATCCTGATAGTTTCAAAAGCCGGCTTCGAGGGGCATCTGGCCTACCGTCAACTTGTTAACAGGAGATCGGGCACCACAAAGTACATAAGCGGTGGATTTACCAGTATTCAACTTATAAAAGAATTTAATGAACTTATTGAGGAAGGAGAATGAATTATGGCGCATAATCCTGTGGAAGAACTCATCAACAGTGGGGCGCTCGTCATAGACGTGAGAAGCAAGGAAGAATTTGAAGAGGAACACTACCCGAATGCAATATGTATTCCGGTAAACGAGATCTTAAGCCGTTTAAGCGAAATAGGTCCAAAAGATAGGTCAATCGTTCTCTATTGCGCTTCTGGAGCAAGATCGGCACTCGCAGCGCGAATGCTAAAGTCGGCCGGCTACTCCAAAGTTGTTAACGCCGGCGGGCTTTATGACATGCCTAATTTCTGAGACTTTGAGCATGAGATTTTGAGAAGAATACGAGGGGAATATTCTCTGCCTTAAACTGGGCTCAATGCTGAGCACATAGATTAGAGCTACTAGAGAAAAAGAAAGTAGTCTTTGACTATCGGTCGCTGAATAAGATTAACGGCACCCGGAGGGCTTCTGAGATAAGAGCATGTATGAATGCAACAGGAGCGAAAACCAGCTGTTTACTTCAGTGGCCGCAAGCATGATTCTCTTCAGTAGAGAATCAGTAGTTACTGCCAGCCATGAGCCCCCCGTTCAAGTTTTGCTGGAACGATGCAGTGATGGGATAGCCATGAGGCAGTACAAAATCAATACAAAACAAGGAAGGACAAAGCAAAAAGTCGTGCTTCCAGCCCAATCAATTTATCTTGTATATTATTATTAAGGATAATTGTTCTAGAGCCAGTGCATAAAGAGCGACTCCAAAGAGGAATTACCGGCAACATCCAGGGAGGTTTATATGCCAGATTTTGGAACAGCGTTTTCTGGAATGAAAAGCGACCGAAAACTGACGGAGAGCGAACTTGTGCGCTCCATCAGGTTTATGATCGCGGCTGAATATGAGGCAATTCAGATGTATACCCAACTTGCGGAATCGACGGACAATAAGTTGGCGCAGGAAGTTCTTGAGGATATCGCGAACGAGGAACGGGTACACGCTGGAGAGTTTCTCAGGCTGCTTAAAGAACTGGAACCAAAAGAACAGGAGTATTATGCAGATGGCGCCGGCGAAGTAGAAGAAGAGATCGAAAAGCTGGCAAAAAAGCACTAGCTTGTCTTGGCCACGGGGCAGTGTTTTATCATTCTGTTTTTGTTGTCGCCTGTGACTTTCTGTAGTAAGATAGCGCCATTGTCGCGCAAAAAGAGAGTGCGGCCGGTGAGGAGAAGGCATGGAAGTAAACCACTACATGCGTCCACAGACGCTCGATGAAGCTTATGGACTCATCCAGAAGGGTGGACTGCCCGTGGGTGGAGGATGTTGGCTTCACATGAACGGCAGGTCCACGGACACGATGGTAGACCTTTGTGAGCTGCGATTGGATTATATAAGGGAAGTGGGATCTGGAGATTCCAATGATTTTGTTGAGATTGGTGCCATGACGACCGCAAGATCAATAGAGACTTCTTCTTTGCTTGACGAGGCATTTCGCGGCGCGTTTCGGCATGCAACTGAGCATCTCGTTGGTGTGCAACTGCGCAATCTCATAACAATAGGCGGAACCGTTGCCGGCAGATATGGTTTTTCCGATTTGATCACTCTACTCTTGGCGCTTGATGCCAGGGTGAATCTCTATGGGCAGGGACAGATGGGCCTTGGCGACTTTTTGAGTGCACCACCCAAGGGGCCGTTTTTGCTAGAAAGTGTGGTTATTGCCAAGAATCCTTATGTCAGCTTTCAGAGTTTGCGGATAACCAGGAATGATTTTGCGGTGCTGAATGCGGCGGCGGCCTTCGTTGCGGGGGGCTGGCGGATTGTCGTGGGCGCGCGGCCAGCTGCGGCGCGGCTTTGCCCAAATGCGCAGGCCGCGTGCGACGCGGCCTGCGCGGCCGCACAAGGGCAGGGCGCCGCAATCGTGGCTCCCGCCGCACCGTCTTCCTACGCGGGCGCCGCCGCGAAGGCCGCCGCTTCTGAAACCGTTTTTATTTCTGATTCGCGTGGAAGTGCAGACTACAGGCGTCTTTTGTGTGAAACCCTCGTTGAACGGGCAATTATGGAGGCTGCGTCATGAGCGACTTCAACTCTAGTGTCAACCTCACTATGACGATTAACGGCGTTCCACGCGTCATCGCGTGCAACCCGGCGGATATGCTGTGCGACGTTCTGCGCTCTGCAGGTTATACCGAAGTCAAAAAGGGTTGTGATACCGGTAACTGCGGCGTGTGTACCGTATGGCTGGATGGTGTGCCAGTTCCCTCCTGCTCGGTTTTTGCAGGCCGGGCGGAAGGGCGCGAGATCACGACTGTCCGTGGCGTGGAAAAAGAAGCCACGGAATTTGCACAGTTCCTTGTCGCTCAAGGGGCCGACCAATGCGGCTATTGCACGCCTGGTTTTACTATGATGGTGCTGGCCCTCAAACGCGAGCTAAAGTCTCCCACCGAGACCGAAATCCGCCACTATCTTTCCGGCAACCTCTGCCGCTGTTCTGGATACGAAGGCCACTTACGGGCGATTATAAAGTATTTGGAGGCGTCACATGAATGATCAGCACCACATGAATAATCAGCGTCACATGAATGATCAACCCTCCGATAGTCCTTGCCCGAGCAGTTCTCGCCCCGACAGCTCCGGTTCCAGTACTTCCCGTCCCGATAATTCCCGCTCCGCCAATTCGGGCAGCTTCCGCACCGTCAACCACAATCAGCCAAAACTTGAAGGCATTGGCCTTGTAACGGGACGGCCCGCCTACACCGACGATTTTGCGCCACACGAAGCCCTCTATGTGGCCCTTGTCCGAAGCCCTCATGCGTTTGCCCGCATACAATCCATCGATACGGAAAAAGCCCTCGCATTGCCAGGAGTTGCCTGCGTCCTAACCTGGAAAGACATAAAGCGCATCCCGTACACACGGGCCGGTCAGGGTGACCCTGAGCCGAGCCCCCGAGACAAGTTCATACTGGACGAATATGTGCGCTACGTTGGCGATGAGGTTGCCATCGTGGCCGCGGAAACCCTCGAGCTTGCAAAAAAGGCCGCTTCTCTTGTGCAAGTGACCTATGAAGTGCTCGAGCCCTTGCTCGACTTCGAAAAATCGATGGACAATCCTGTCGTTATTCACCCCGAGAAAGATATCCACGAGATGATTCCCACGGGTTTTGATCCGAGCCGAAACATCGCCTGCGCCTACGACATGCACATTGGCGACGTGGAAGCCGAGCTTGCCAAGAGCGATGTCGTGGTAGAAAAGACCTATGTAACACAGGCGCAGTCGCACGTCGCTATGGAACCGCACACTGCCTTCAGCTACATCGATCTGCACGGAAGGCTTGTCGTTTACACGAGCACGCAAAACCCCTTCCACACCCGGCGAATCCTTGCGCAGGTCCTGGACATTCCGTATAGCCAGGTGCGTATCGTAAAACCGCGCATCGGCGGCGGGTTTGGTTCCAAACAGACCATCCATGTTGAGCCATTCGTTGCGCTCGTGACGCTTCGCACCGGCCGGCCGGCGCGCCTGGCCCTTTCCCGCAAGGAAGTCTTCGAATCCACCTTCACCCGCCATCAGATGCGCATCACCATGCGCGCCGGCGCCAATCGCGACGGCACCCTGACTGCGCTGGACATGAGTGTGCTCTCCAACACCGGTGCGTACGGCGAGCACGCCCTCACCGCCTTCATGGTGGTCGGTTCCAAGGCGCTTCCGCTCTATAACAAGGTTAAGGCTGTTCATTTTGGTGGCCACGCCGTCTACACCAACAAGATTTCCGCAGGCGCCTTCAGAGGCTACGGCGCCATTCAAGGCAATTTCGCCCTGGAATCCACCATCGACGAGCTTGCACACTCACTTGGCATGGACCCGATCGCCTTCCGCGAAAAGAACATGATCCGCGAGGGCGAGAAGAGCGACGTTTTCCGCATCATGGGGGAGGGTGGCGAAGGCATTGATGCGCCTATCGATAGCTGCAAGTTACAATACTGCATCGACAGGGGCAAAGAGCTTATCGGCTGGAATCCCGAGCGGCTTTCCTGGCAGTCCGCACCTGGCAAGATTCGCGCCCACGGTATGGCACTCGCCATGCAGGGTTCCGGCATTCCGCTCGTGGACATGGGCTCTGCCACGTTGAGCCTTCAGGATGGGGGCTGGTTCACCCTCAAAGTGGGGGCCACAGACCTGGGCACCGGCAGTGACACCATTTTGACGCAGATCGCGGCCGAGGAATTGGGGGTACCAGTCTCCTCCATCTCCATTCTCTCTTCCGACACCGACAATACGCCCTTCGACGTAGGAGCCTACGCTTCCAGCACTACCTACGTTTCCGGCAACGCCGTGCTCGACGCAGCCCGGAAAATGAAAAAAGTGATGATCGACGCCGTTGCGGAGCACTATTGCAAGGGCGGCGCTCAAAACGAGGGTGCCGAGGACGGTAGCCGCGGAGGCAGCGGCAATGGCCAAAGCGGTAGCAGCAGCGGTGCTGACACTAGTTCCATCACCTTTGACGGTGAAAAATTCCTCGCTGCCGATGGCTCGGTCTTGGTGACTCTGCGCGATCTTTCTTTCGACACCCTCTACCATAACCGCGAAGATATGAAGATGCTTTCGGTGACTGGGTCTTTCACTGGTCCGCTTTCTCCTCCGCCCTACATGGCAGGTTTTGCAGAGATCGAGGTGGACACAGGGACTGGAAAGGTCGATCTTTTGCGGTATGTTGCCGTAGTGGATTGCGGTGTACCCATCAACCCCAATCTGGCACGCGTCCAGGCCGAGGGAGGCCTCCTGCAGGGCATCGGGCTTGCGCTCTTCGAGAACGTTCAGTACACGGAGAAGGGCAGGCTGCTTACCAACAGCATTATGTCCTATCCAATCCCGTCGCGAGAGGACGTTGGCAGGATCGAAGTCGAATTGGCGCCCAGTTTTGAGCCCTCTGGCCCCTTCGGTGCCAAATCGATTGGCGAGATTGGCATTGATACGCCACCCGCCGCCATAGCGGATGCGCTGCGCAACGCAATTGGCGTCCGGTTGACGGAAACGCCCTTCACGCCCGAGCGCGTACTCATGGCCTTGAGGCAAGCAAAGTCTTCGTCCTAAAGAAGAAAGGTAGCGACG
>JAFIHQ010000030.1 GCA_017849315.1 Treponema sp. | reverse complement strand
TCGTTCTCAATTTTGGGGTAAAGCTCGCAGAAGGCACTGCGGACACGGTATCCAACAACCCGCTGGTCATCGAAGCCTACCTTGGCAAAACGGAGGCCTCATGAAAATGCTTGAAGTTCGCGACCTCCACGTCTCCTACGGCGGTATCAGGGCGTTGCGCGGAATTTCGCTCGAAGTGAATCAGGGCGAAATCGTTACAATCATCGGAGCCAATGGCGCAGGCAAGTCTACGCTGCTTAACACCATTTCCGGTTTTTTGAAGCCGGCAAAAGGCGAGATTCTGTACAACGGCCAAAAACTGCCGCGCAGGCCAAACCAGGTTGTAAAGGCAGGCATTTGCCATGTCCCTGAAGGGCGCCTTGTCTTTGCCAATTTGACGGTGGTCGACAATCTCATTCTGGGAGCATACCTCCGCAAGGATCAGAAAGAGGTCAATCAGGATATCGAGCAAGTGTTTGAGCTTTTTCCAAGGTTAAGAGAGCGCGAAAAACAGCTTGCCGGTACGCTTTCCGGCGGCGAGCAGCAGATGCTGGCCATGGGACGGGCCCTTATGACGAAGGGCAACCTCGTGCTCATGGACGAGCCTTCTCTTGGACTTGCGCCCATGCTGGTGGAAACAGTGTTCGAGATCATTGTTCGATTCCGTTCCATGGGCAAGACGATTCTACTTGTCGAGCAAAACGCGTTTAAGGCACTCTCCATTGCGGACAGAGCTTACGTGTTGGAGCAGGGAAAAATTGTGAAGGGCGGCAGCGCGGTAGCCATTGCAGGAGACCCAGCTGTACGCTCAGCGTATCTCGGGTCTAAGTCTGTTGCATCAAAGCCGCTTCATTAGTTCGTAATAGAAGTGCCCGCAGGAAAGCAGGTCTTCGATCCTGATCCGCTCGTTGTCACCGTGGACGCGCTCCAGGGCGGCATCATCCTGCGGAAAGGCATCGAACCGATAGATATCGCTCACGACATTTCTATAATGCTTGGTGTCCGTCCCCGCTGAAAAAAGGAATGGCACGCAAACCGCGTCAGGGTGCGAGACCGCAAGCGCCGAAGCAAGGGCATTCCAGCCAAAACTTTCGGTGGAAGACTCTGCCGAGGACTCGACGAGCGCCTCCGGATGTTTTATGGCCACGGTAGCGCCGAAGGGCCTTACCTGGGCTGCAAAACGGTCCAACACATTCTGAGCGGTGTCTCCAGGCAGCATGCGAACATTGAAGTTGGCTTGTGCCTGCTCCGCCAGGACATTCTCCTTGGGACTGGCCTGCAGCATAGTGCAAGCTGCCGTGGTGCGCACAAGCGCGTTCGTGGTTGGGGCCGCGGCAAAGGCTTTTAGGATGACCGGTGCAGTGATGCCGGCCGATTTGAACAAGAATCGATACGGTTGGCTGCAGTAAGGTGCAAGATACTTAAGAAAAGAACGCATCGTCTTTGTGAGCCGCGCCGGTGCAGGGTGCCGATCGATGGCTGTGATCGCCCTGCTCAAATTTCCTGTTGCCGTATGTTGGGGCGGCATGGAAGCGTGCCCTCCTTGCCCCTTGGCCGTTACAAGTACGTCGGCGTATCCTTTTTCCGCTATTCCCACAAGGGCGAGCGGCCGGTCTACGAACGACAGCATGTTGACCGCTATCGGGCCGCCTTCGTCCAAAAGAAACGAAGCGTGCACGCCCCTTTGGGCGAGTAGATCGCCGATGGCCTTTGCACCTCGAGCGCCGCCAATTTCTTCATCCCCTCCAAAAGCTAAATAGAGCGTGCGTTTGGGGCTAAAGCCTTGCTCCAAAAGTTTTTCTGCAGTCTCCAGGATACAGGCCATGAGCACCTTGATATCCTGCGCTCCACGGCCCCAGAGCTCACCGTCGACAATATCCCCAGAGAATGGACCGTGGGCCCATGCCTTTTCGTCGCCAGGAGGAACTACGTCGAAATGGGCACAAAAGATGACCGGCTCCAACTTCGGATCCGAGCCCTGCCACGTGTAAAGAAGCGAGCGATACGAAGGCTCCTCCAGCCTCAGTTTTGCATGCACAAGGGGGAAGCGCTCCTTTAAGCCCATTTTGAGACGAGCGAATTCCCCCTCGTCCTCTTCAGCAGCATCGTAAGAGGAGACAGTCTTACACTGGATCATCCAGGCGAGCTTTTCAGGAAGCTGTGCGAATATTTCTCTGTAATCGATATCGTCTTTCATTCCAGATTCTTCCTATTGCCTAAAGTATGAGGTACCATAACTGGAGAGTCAATCTTGATAAAGTCGGTCCGGTTAGATTTTGGCAGGCTTAAGGAGAAGGAAATGGCATCGCGGAAGGCAAAGAGTCAGGACAAAGACAGACGGGACCCGTACAATCATGCGTTGGAAACTGGGAGGACTGGGCCGCAGAAACCAGGGGAATTTGGGCTAAAATTGTCCGTGAAGGAGTTTTTTACAAGTTTTCTTATTTTACTTGCCCTCATGATTTTTACGGGCATTCTGACAAGAGTTCTGCCTTCTGGCCAATTTGACCGCGCACCGGGCCCAAACGGAGAAGTGGTGGTTCCCGGAACTTACCGCGTCATCGAGAAGCCTTCGTTTCCGGTGTGGCGATGGTTTACGGCTCCTGTCGAAGTGCTCGGCTCACCCGACGGAGTTCAGGCGATCGTGATAATCATCTTTATCATGATCGTGGGAGGCGCCTTTGCAATTCTTGAGAAGGCCGGGGTTCTTGAGGAGTCTATAAACAGCATTGCAAAGCGCTTTTCCGGGCGAAAATATGTCTTACTCGCCATCATAACGCTGTTTTTCATGAGCATTGGCTCGTTATTGGGAATTTTTGAAGAGGTGATTCCGCTTGTACCCTTGGCTATTGCGTTGTCTTATTCCCTGGGATGGGATACGTATGTCGGCCTAGGAATGAGTATTCTGGCCACGAATTTGGGATTCTCTGCAGCCATAGCCAACCCCTTTACCATTGGGGTTGCACAGAAGCTGGCGGGTTTGCCGCTTTTTTCCGGAGCAGGCTTTAGGTTCCTGATATTCGCCTGTGTCTTTGCATTGTTCTATGCTTGGCTCTTCTGGTTTGCGAAACAGACAGAAAAGCGCAAGGCTAAAGAGGGGCTGGATGCTCGGCGTGACTCGGTTGCTGGAGGCGATTTGGCGGGCATTGGCGATTTTGCAGGCCTCAGCAATTCGGAAAGTCGGGGTAAAGACCTGAAACCTGCAAGAGGCGTGATAGTCTTCGGGATTTCCCTCGTTGTTCTTCTTGCGGCGATTCTTACGATCTCTCTGACGCGAGTTTTGTCCGACTATTCGATGCCCATCATTGCGGTCCTCTTTCTTATTGCCGGCTTTGCGTCGGGAATCGCAGCTGGCTTGGGCTTTGGCAAGAGCGTCAAGGCCTTTCTTAAAGGTGCACAGAACATATTGCCCGGCGTAATCCTCATTCTTATGGCAATGGCCATCAAGTACATAATCACCAAGGGTGGAATAATGGATACCATCCTCTATGCCGCGTCCAACGTGATCGGAGAAGGAAAGACCAACGCCTTCTTTACGGCGGGGCTAATCTATGTTTTTACGCTGCTTATGGACTTTTTTGTGAGTTCTGCCAGCGCAAAAGCTTTCCTCCTCATGCCAATTCTTGTGCCCATAGCCGACATGACCGGACTTACAAGGCAAATAGCGGTACAGGCGTATGCGTTTGGAGACGGCTTTTCTAACATGATATTCCCGACAAGCGCCGTTTTGCTCATCGCGCTGGGCTTAGCTGGGATCTCCTGGACTGATTGGTTTAAGAAAACCTGGAAGCTCACTCTCATGGTTTTTGTTGTAACTTTGGCTTTGCTCATGGTGGGGATCGTGGTGGGCTATGCGTAAAAGCAAGCTAGACTGCATATGCGTCTTAAGAATGCGTGCCGTGAGAGGCCATTCCGCGAGAATGCGTCTCGTGAGAATGAGTTCCGCGCGCTTTCCGAACTCGGCCAAATGAGGCTATACTAAAAGCCATGCCACAGTTTGTTCATCTCCACAATCATACGGATTTTTCGCTTTTGGACGGTGCGGCGCCCGTAAAGGCGCTCGTCGCCGCTGCCAAAGCCTTCAATATGCCCGGCCTTGCCATTACCGACCATGGAAATATGTTTGGCGCCCTCGGTTTCTACACAGAGTGCAAGGCTCAGGGCATTAACCCCATTGTAGGCTGCGAATTCTACGTGGCAGGCGCCTCGCGCCGCGAAACCGCTCCAACCGAAAGCGGTAACAAATATTGGCACTTTATTCTGCTGGCAGAGGATCAGGAAGGCTACAAGAACCTTCTAAAACTGTGTTCGCTCTCCTACACTGAGGGCTTTTACTATAAGCCCAGGATCGACGACGAGCTCCTTGCGCAGTATTCCAAAGGGATCATCGCCTCGACTGCCTGCCTTGCAGGCGAGATTCCTTCGCTCATTTTAGCCGGAAAGCCTCAAGCCGCAGAAAAAAAAGCGCTTTACTACGCCGAAGTCTTCGGCAAGGACCATTTTTACCTCGAGCTGCAGGACCATGGTCTAGAAGAGCAGCGTCTTGTAAATAAAGAACTTATTGCTATTGCAAAACGCAACAACCTGCCACTCGTGGCAACGAACGACCTTCACTACTTAAGGCAGGAAGACGCCGTAGCCCAGGACATTCTCCTGTGCGTCGGTACCAACCGGAAGCGTGACGATTCCTCAAGAATGCGGTTTGCAAACGACCAATTCTACTTGAAATCGTCCGAAGAAATGGCCCAGCGGTTTGCTGAGGTTCCAGAGGCCATTGAGAACACCCTGAAAATCAACGAAATGGTCCACCTCACCATCGATTTTCCGGGTCCAATGTTGCCCGAATACGCAATACCTCCGGAGTTTGAATCCAATGAGGCGTACTTGCGGCACCTCACAGAAGAAGGTTTGGCCGCCCGTTATCCAGTGCAAACGCAGGAGATAAAGGACCGGGCGGAATACGAGCTCGGCATCATCACCAAGATGGGATTCGCGGGTTATTACCTTATCGTATGGGACTTTATCCATTGGGCAAAGACCCATGACATCCCTGTTGGGCCTGGGCGCGGTTCAGGCGCCAGCTCCATCGTCGCCTATGCTTTGGGAATAACGGATATCGACCCTCTCAAGTATGACCTCCTTTTTGAGCGGTTTCTCAACCCCGAACGTATCTCGATGCCAGATTTTGACGTGGACTTTTGCTTCGAAAGGCGAGGCGAGGTCATCGACTATGTCACGCAGAAGTACGGTTCGAACCGGGTTGGGCAGATTATCACGTTTGGCACGCTCAAAGCCAAAGCCGTGATCAAGGATGTAGCACGGGCCCTCGATATTCCCTTTGAGGACGCGAACAACATCGCGAAACTTGTGCCGGAAGACCCCAAAATGACTTTGAGCAAGGCCTTTGAACTGGAACCGAAGCTGGCCGAGCTCGAACAGGATCCGCGCTACAAGGAGCTCTTTGCCATAAGCCGAAAACTCGAAGGCTTGCACCGCCACAGTTCCCTCCATGCTGCCGGCATCGTAATCGGCAAGACTGACCTGACCGACTATGTGCCGCTCTACAAAGACCCGAAGACTGGGGCCATTTCTACCCAGTACACCATGGACCTTCTTGAGGAATGCGGACTTGTCAAGATGGACTTTCTCGGGCTCAAAACGCTCACCCTCATCAAGAACACGCTCAATCTCATAAAAAAGCGCGGGCTCGATCTGAAGGAGGACGATATCCCTGAAGACGATGCCAAAACCTACCAGATGTTGGGCGAGGGGAAGAGCACTTCAGTGTTTCAGTTTGAATCGTCCGGCATGCAAAACGTCCTCAAGCGGGCAAAGCCGACCTGCATAGAAGACCTTATCGCCTTGAACGCACTGTATAGGCCTGGCCCCATGGACTATATCGATCAATTTGTCGATTCGAAAAACGGCAAAACGCCTATCACGTACCCGCACCCAAGCCTGGAAAAGTACCTCAAAGGCACCTATGGCGTCATTGTGTACCAGGAGCAGGTCATGCAGGTGGCAAGCGAAGTGGCAGGCTACTCGCTGGGCCGCGCCGACCTCTTACGCAAGGCTATGGGAAAGAAAAAGCCCGAAATACTGGCAAAAGAGCGTGGTCCGTTCATTGAAGGTGCGGTCGCGCGCGGCTACAAGCGGGAGGAAGCCGAAAAGATTTTCGACATCCTGACGCCCTTTGCGGGGTACGGGTTTAACAAGTCGCACGCGACCGCGTACTCGGTTGTGGCCTACCGCACCGCCTATCTCAAAGCCAATTACCCTGCGGAGTTCATGGCTGCCAACTTGTACAACGAGATTGCGGACACGGACAAACTGACGGCATACATCAGCGAAGCAAGAACGATGGGGCTCAAAGTCCTGGCGCCCGACATTAACACTTCGGAAGCAGCGTTTACTGTCGAGCACGGCGATATAGTCTACGGCTTCCTGGGGATAAAGGGTGTCGGAGAAGGCGTTGCAAGGGCGATCGAAGTGGAACGCAAGGCCCACGGCAAGTTCCGTGACATTGCCGACTTTATGTGCAGACTGTCTGACGCGGGGCTTAACCGAAAGGTGCTGGAGTCGCTCATTCTGGCAGGGTGTTTTGATTCGCTGGGGTATAAGCGGAAGCAGCTTGTAAATAATCTCGAAGGGCTTCTGGAATGGACCAGCGCGAAGTGCGAGTACGAATCTTCCCGTCAGGGAAGTCTTTTTGACATGGATGACGAAACGGTGTACCCAGGCTATGTCATGATACCGTCGGACGAGTTCTCCCGCCAGGAGCTTCTCAATTTTGAAAAGCAGCTTTTGGGGTTTTATTTCACTGGGCACCCCATGGACGAATATCGACAGATCTGGGAGCGGTCTGCGACCTTCGACATGGCGCATCCTGAGCATGCTACACAGGGTAAAGACTACGTGGTTGTAGCGCTTCTAAGGGAATTTAGAGAGATCACGACAAAAAGCGGGCGCAAAATGGCGTTTGGGCTGGTTGAAGACTATGTGGGGTCGATAGAAATCGTCGTGTTTCCGGACGTTTTGGAGGCCGCGAGGCCGCAGCTTGTCGTGGATCAGGTGGTATGTATGCTGGTGAGCTTCGACGGGGCGAGAGGTAAGCCGTGTCTGCAGGTAAAACAGATGTTGGACCCAAAGGAGCTCAAAGAGCGTTCGTGGAGGGAGTTGCATTTGCGGCTGCGGCCCGCGGCCGACAACGCGAACTACGCAGAAGATAGGCTCGTTGAGCTTCGTGATGCGATATACTCTTTGCATGGGCAGTGCAAAGTCTATTTCCATGTGCCTTTGCGTGCGGGCAAGGAAGCTGTCGTGCAAGCGGGTGAGCACATTGGATGTTCGGCGATGGATGCGGATTTGGACTACCTCAGGTCGCAAGTGCTTGTCGATGATGTGTGGCGCGACTGAGCTTTTTGGGGGCGGCCGGTGAAAGTCAAGATCTTGGGCATCGGTGGTTTTGGTAATATTGGGCTTCCCTTCAATTCATTCTTGATAAATGATCATGTTTTGGTCGACGCTCCGCCAGATATCCTTCAGTCTTTGTATCGGGAATCCGTCAGGCTTGACGATATAGATACGGTCATTCTGACACACTATCATGGCGACCACTATTTTGGTCTGCCATTTCTGCTTTTTCAGTCCTACGAAAAGCACAAGTGTCTGACGATTGCAGGTCCAGTTGAGCTTCGGTCCAAGGTCCGCGAAATCCTCAGCCTGGCCATAGCCCCGGATCATCCCTATGTCGACTGGTGTCTTGAAAATATGGTCTTTCGAGAGATCGATGCCGCCGCGCATTTGAAATGGGCGGATGGATCCTGGATGCAATTCGCAAGGAGTGCCCATTCTATAGAGACCTATTCGATTCTCGCAGGAGAGGGAAACGATGAGCTCCAGCCGCTTTTTGTATCGACCTCGGATACGCGCTGGGATCCTGCACTCAAGGCGTTGGCGCTTCAAGGGCCTCGTCTCTTGCTCTGCGATTGTAACGGCGAGGGCTTTGGAGGCGTACACTTGAGCCCTGATGAGGTCGCGAATTACCTCTTGCCCCTTGTTGGACAGCAAGCCTCGCTTGTCGCCACTCATGTTTCACGCGAAATGCCGGAAAAATACCGACAATTCCCTTATGGTACGCTCGAGTTTGCCTCATGTGGTGAGGTCTTTAATCTCTAGACGCTTCTTAGACCTTGCTTTTTCCAGCGCATTTGCCGCCTTGGTTTGTGCCTGGCCTTGGCTTGTGCTTGCCCCTAACGGCATTTACTCATTTATGGCCTTGCGTACCGGCTCTTGCGCCCCCAGCACCCAACTGGTCAGGCTCTTCCAATCATGAAAAGAGAAATCTGCAGTGTTTTTTCGTCTTGGATGCCGTCCAAAAAATGCAGTGTGCAAGCCAGCTTTCTTGGCGCCTTCTATGTCGTTTCCCCAATTGTTACCTACATAGAGGATTTCTGCGGGATCAAGGCCAAGTCGTTCTGAGAGAAAACTGAAAGGCCGTGGGTCCGGCTTAAGTCGGCCTGAACATTCGGAGCACAGCACAAGATCGAAATAGCTGTCCAAACCCAGAACCCTAAGTTTCTCCCATGGAGGCAGGTCCGAGAGCACAGCCAACTGAAGATTCTGACGTTTGAGTGCTTCGAGGCAGGCCTTAATCCCCCGATATGGCTCAATATGCACAAAGGCCTTTTCAAGTGCGCCATAGATGACCTGGTTCGCCAGACCTTCGGCGCTGGCTTCATCCAGCCCCATCGCCTGGCCAATAAGCGTCGCCTGTTCCCGCCTAAACGCCTCCAGCGTACTTCGCTTCTCCTCAAACCCTTCCCAGCGCCATTTTCGTGCACCCTGCAACGGGACACTGCACTGTGCATAGGAATTGTACTGCAAACTTACAGGAATTGAGGCCGGTTTAGCAACTCGTAGCTGGGAGCGCGCCTTCTGATAGGCCCACAAAAAGCGCGGATTACGCAATGCGAGAGTTGCCGACCGAATATACAAGCTACGCTCGGGATAGAGCGTGCCATCAAAGTCAAACGCCACTGCCTTGATTTTCACGACGCCTTTATTATCGCACAACGCAATTTTTGTAAAGATGGTCACCCCCTCAGCCCCGGGTCGATGAAAAAGTCTTGCCTGGCACCATGCTTGGATCGACAAATTCTCGATTCTTAGAATGGCCGCTCTTTGTAGGTTGTGTGCAAGAGTTCGTGTGCAACATGGCTTCCAGGGTTACCCAAAAAATCTGAATATAATCTTTGAACATCATGATTTTCGTGCGACTTTCTTGCTGGCAAGCGCAGGTCCTCCTTATAAAGCGAGGCGTTGCGTGCGAGTTTGCGTTCAAAGTCAGGAAGCACAGGTTGTCCGCCACCACCAATGCATCCGCCCGGACAACTCATCACCTCGATAAACTGGTAAGGACTTCTGCCAGTCACAATCTCGTCTAGGAGAATTCTCGCATTCTTGAGCGTGTGCGCAACGGCCACGTGCAGCGTCTTGCCCCCGACAGAGACCTCTGCGCTCTTAATGCCGGAAAGTCCACGCACTGGCGAAAAATCGAGGTTTTCCAAGGGCTTACCCTCAAGGATTTCGTAGACAGTACGCAACGCTGCTTCCATCACGCCGCCTGTAGTACCGAAAATAGTTGCAGCACCGGTCGATTCTCCCAATGGGTTATCGAATTCTTCGTCTGGCAGCGCCGCAATATCGATGCCTGCAAGTCTGATCATGCGGGCAAGTTCTCTCGTGGTGAGCGCCCAATCGACGTCCTGGTAGGTCTCCTGGTATGCGGCATTAGGCGCCTGCAGTGTCTCCAGATGTTGTTGTTCCGTCCACCAGCGGTTTGCCGCAGTCATTTCCGGTCTCTTGGCTTCTCCCTTTTTTGCCGTACAAGGCATGATGGAAACCACGCGCATTTTTTCCGGCGCAATGTTTGCAACCTTTGCATAATATGTCTTTGCTATCGCCCCAAACATTTGTTGCGGGCTTTTGCATGTGGACAAATGCCCTATAAGAGGAGGGTAGAAGGTTTCGATAAAGTTTATCCAGCCAGGTGAACAGGATGTTATCATGGGCAAGACGCCATTGTGTTGTAATCTTTGGATAAGCTCCGTTCCTTCTTCCATAATGGTGAGATCAGCAGTGAACTGAGTATCGAAGACCTTGGTAAAGCCCAACCTTCGCAAGGCTGCCACCATTTTACCGGTGATAAGCGTTCCGGGGGGCATCCCGAGTGCTTCTCCCAGTGATGCGCGGATCGCAGGCGCGGTTTGAACTACCACCTCAAGATTGGGATCCCCGATTGCCGCAAATACTTCCTGAGACTGGTCTTTTTCCGCTATTGCGGCCGTCGGGCATACTACGGAACACTGGCCGCATTGAACACAGGGACTATTGGCAAGGCCCTTGTCCATAAAGGTCGTGACCCTTGTCCTGGCGCCTCTACCAGAGAAGGTTATGGCGTTGACAGTCTGAGTTTCCGAACAGACGGCTACGCAGCGTCCGCACAGAATACATTTTGAGTCGTCCCGCACCAAACCCTCAGAAGTCGTATCGGGCGGTCCAAAAGTCTTGAGTTTTGGATAGTGGTCAGAGCGAACGTTGAGCGATTCGGCCAACTTGCGCAGTTCGCAGGTGCCGCTACGGATACAAGAAAGGCAGTCAGTGGGATGGTTTGCCAGGAGCAATTCGAGCGAGGTCTTGCGCGCCCTCAAGACACGTGCGCTGGCGGTGTGGATTTTCATGCCGGGCGTAGGGTTCTGAACACAGGAACGAACCAGCGATTTTGCCCCTTCGACTTCTACAACGCAAATTCCGCAGGAAGCGTTGGCCGAAATATCCTTGAGATAACACAGTGTCGGAATCCTTGCACCGGCTGCGGCGCAAGCTTCCAAGAGCGTGGATTTTGGGTCAACGCTTATTTCTTGTCCATCTACGGTTATGGTGATATTCGTTTCCATACTGTCCCCCTTACGCTTCGCGAGGAGCGCTGTAAGTTTGGCGCTTCTTTTCCCGCACATCGCACCGTAGGCAGCGTTCTGCTTCGATGCGTGCCTGCTCGCCGGAGTAGCCAAGTGAAATCTCCATAAAATTGCTCTTGCGTGCGTCTACCGGAACCATTGGAGCTTTTGTCATTTTGGCTTTAGTAAACTTTGCGGGCACCTCCATTTTGTAATCGAAGGATCTAAACAACTTTGCGAAGCGCTTTTCTCCCATAAGATTCTCGTCTAGCGATTCCGCTACGGTTCTGGCTTGTCCCATCGCCTCTGCGGCCGTAGATGGGCCCATTTTGGCATCGCCACAGACATAAACCTTGGGATTCTTTGCCTGTAACGAGAAAGGATCGGCCTTTATGCGCCCGTCTCTTTCCAATTCTGCACCGAGGGTTTCAACTCCCGGTATCATGACCTTTTCACCGATAGCAACAATGATTGTATCGCAGGGGACTTCGTAGAACTCGTTGGTCGGCACCGGCGTTGGACGCCCTGAGGAGTCAACCGGACCGGCCTTCATGCGCTGCACCTTGAGAGCGCGCAAACGCGTTCCTCCTTGTCGGTCTTCGCCCGAAAGCACTTCCATGGGTTGGGCCATGCACACGAGCGAAATTCCCTCTTCCAACGCTCCATTGAGTTCTTCTGAGTTGGCAGGCATGTCAATTCGTGCCCGCCTATAAATAATGGTGACATGAGCGCCGAGCCGGAGCGCCGATCTGGCGGCATCTATGGCGGAATTTCCGCCGCCCACTACTACAACCTCACTGCCAACCTTAGGTTTTTTCCCTTCGTTGATACTTCGTAAGAATTCGCCGGCAAAAACAACGCCTTTCTGCGTTTCTCCCGGGATATTCAGCTTGAGTTCGCGGTTCGCGCCGGCTGCCACGACAATGGCGTCGGAAGCATCGACAAGCCGCTGCCATTGGGCTGGGGTTTCTATCTTGGTGTTAAAGACAAAACGAACCCCCAGCTTTTGGATAAAGCCGATTTCCTTTTTGAGCACATCTTTGGGTAGCCGGTAGCCCGGAATTTCCCACCGCAGGATACCTCCTGCTTCCGACGCTGCATCGTAGACAGTCACCGTATGTCCCAATCGCACGAGCCAGAATGCGGCGGCAAGTCCTGCCGGACCCGATCCTACAATAGATATCCGCTTACCCGTTGCGGGGAGCTTTTCCTTAATGAGCCTTGCATAGATCGCTTTTTCACGTCCCATTTTATACATTGAATCTGCAAGATACCGGTGGATTTCACCTTGGGATACCGGCTCGTCCAGCATATCGCGCCTACAGCGCATCCTGCAGTGAAAGTGGCAAATCCTACCTAGAGAACCGGGCAATGGATTTTCCCGCAGTGTCAGCTCGAAAGCATCCTCTATCCTATTTTCTTTTAATAGCTGTAAATAACCGGGAATATTCATGTGGAGCGGACAGGACGACTCGCAGAGTGCCACGTAGAGATTTTCGCAGATGCCGGCGGGGCACCGCTTTGCCTTTATATGTTGGATGTACTCATCCCTAAAATACTTGAGCGTGGTTAGAACCGGGTTGGCGGCCGTTTGACCCAGCCCGCACAGGGCGGAATCTTTGACAGCGAGGGCGAGCGATTCCAAAGTCTTAAGGTCACTTTCGCCCGCTTCTCCATCCGCGACACCCTGCAAAACATTGAGCATCTGCGCCGTGCCTTCTCTGCAAGGCGCGCACTTGCCGCAGGATTCTCCAGCAGTAAAGCCCACAAAGTAGCGCGCTACGTCCACCATGCAGTTGTCCTGATCCATAACGACCATGCCGCCCGATCCCATAATGGCGCCAAGCTCGGCGAGATGTTCGTAGTCTATCGGCGTTTTAAAGAGCGCGGCGGGAATGCAGCCTCCAGATGGCCCACCAGACTGCAATCCTTTTATCTTCTTCTTCGGACCCATGCCTTCGCACATTCCATATACAGCCTGTTCGAGGGTGGAGCCCATAGGCAACTCTACAAGTCCTGTGTTTCGGACCTTGCCGACAAAGGAAAACACCTTTGTTCCTGTACTTGCGGGAGTTCCGAAGCCTGCAAAGTACTCGCCTCCGCGAACCATGACGACAGGCACATTGCACCAAGTCTCCACGTTATTGATCGACGTCGGCCTGCCATATAGACCTTTTTGGGCAGGGAAGGGCGGGCGGGGCGATGGCCTTCCGGCCTTTCCTTCAATCGAGGCAATAAGGGCGGTTTCTTCTCCGCACACAAAAGCTCCGGCACCTGTGACAATTTCAATGTCAAAACTGAATTTACTTCCCAAAATGTTCTTACCAAGCAAGCCAGCCTTTCTCGCCTGTTCCAGGGCTTTATTGAGGCGTTCCACGGCGAGCGGATACTCGGCTCTGACATAGACGATGCCATGCGTTGCACCCATGGCGTACGCGCCAGTGATAATACCCTCCAGCAGCATATGTGGATCAGACTCGATTTCATTCCGGTTCATATAGGCGCCAGGGTCCCCTTCGTCGGCGTTGCAGATGACATAGCCATCGCCAGGATTGGCAAGCAGGTTGTCGCGCATGATGCTCCACTTGCGCCACGTAGGAAAACCTGCTCCTCCCCGGCCTCGGAGCCCCGACTTTTTGACTTCTTCGATGACTGACTCCGGCGTCATGGTATTGAGGGCCTTCATAAGCCCGGAATACCCACCGACAGCCAGGTATTCACTCAAATTCTCTGGATCGATAATTCCGCAGTCCCTCAGCACAATTTTCTCTTGCCCATTAAAGAAGGCAATTTCTTTCCACGTCGGCAAAAAGTTATAGTCGTGGCCAAATTCGATTTTCGAGGTCCTAAAGTCCCAGTTTTCTATTTTTGCCTCGGCTTGTTTGGCAATTCTGGCAAAATCCGCATCATCAGCAAGACCTTTTGCTAGCGTTGCGGCTTTGCCCGGCTTTACATCGGTAAAAAGCAAGATTGGTTTGCCGGGGCGATATGCCATAACCAAAGGCTCGGCGGCGCAGAATCCGAAGCAGCCGACACGCCTCAGGCTCGCCGAAAGGTGGGACGAGACAATGGTTTTTCCAAGTTCCGCATACACTTCGTCCGCACCGTTGCCTATGCCGCAAGTCCCCATGCCCACTGAAATCCAAGGCCTCGAGCTCTGTATGTTTTCCAGGCCTTCTTTGCGCATGGTGCCAAGATCTGTTCTTGTAATCATCGCGAGGCCTCCTTTTTCATTTTCTCAAGAAGCGAAACAAGCTTACCAATGGTCATCCTGGATTTTACGACGCCATCGATTTGAATGACCGGTGCTAGGGCGCACTGTCCAAAACATGCGACCGTCCGGATTGATGCAAAACCGTCGATACTCGTTACCGAGTTTTCCTCCTCTTCTTTGAACGAAGGAATGTCCATCCGGTTAAGTGCTTCGTTGAGCAGGGCAAGCGAGCCTCGGGTGTGACATGCAGTGCCTCTACATACGACAATCGAATGTATCCCTTGCGGCTTGAGGTTGAAAAAAGAGTAGAAGGTGACGACAGAATACACTTGGGTAAGTGGTACGCCGAGCGCTTGAGCGACAGTACGCAGAGTTTTTTCAGATAAATAATGACGCGGATCTACTTCCTGTGCTTGTTCGAGCAGTTTTAGAAGACTGCCGGGTTTGTTCTCCTCGTAGTTCTGAATGATCTTACTGAGCTCATCAGTGGGGCTTGCGATGGTAGTAGTGGGCATCATACCTCCTTTAAGGCCAGTTGAATCCGGCCAGGAAAGGCAATTTGCGTTTGCTTCTTCTCGTTGTCTGAATCTCGGTCTTGCCAAACAAATTACTATAGTATCTTGTTTTTTCAATTTGTCAAGAAAAAAATATCGATAATTTTGATCTGATAATGCCAACTCGGAAGACGCACCGGTGATCAATTTATATAAATAAAAAAATATTTATATAAATTGTACTTCTCCATATTGCTTTCTCATCGAACTGGATATTTACTGTAAAACGAATCGCGTT
>JAFIHQ010000029.1 GCA_017849315.1 Treponema sp. | reverse complement strand
TTCTGCCGCGTCGAGGCCGAGGTTCCGCTTGCCGAGATGTTCGGCTACTCAACCGTGCTGCGTTCTCTTACCCAGGGAAAGGCAGAATTCACCATGGAACTGGAAAAATACGGCAAGGTACCCAATTCCATCTCGGAGCAGCTACAAAAAGACTACATCGAGAAACGCAAGAAAGAAGCTCAGCAGAAATAGTGCGCACAATAGCGCAGCAGAAAAAACGAATCGGTTTGGTTTATTATTTTGCGCCGTGAGGCACAAGAGCGCTATAATGGCGATTGAACTTTGACGCGATGTGGTATACTGAAGAGCGTAAAGGCACTTCGGTTTAATCCTGTTTAGGTGGGGCGCGAAGAGCGGGCTCCGCCGGAAGGAGAAACAATGCTAAAGGAAGAATTTATCACGAAGAGCCCTGTACGAATCCTGGAAAACTCCATTGAGGGCGGTCTTAAACCTGGAGAGATCGGCGTCGTTGCCAGCAAGAAAGGCATCGGCAAGACATCGGTGCTCGTTCAGCTCGCCTTGGACAAGCTTATCCGGGGAGAAAAGGTTATCCATATATCATTCAACACACATACAAGCTATGTCATTTCCTGGTATGAAAATATGTTCAATGAATTGGCGCGCCGCAAGAATCTTGAAAAAATCGACGACGTCAAAGAAGAGCTTGTCCGTAACCGCGTAATCCTGAACTTTACCCAGGAAGGCGTCTCGGTGGAACAAATCCTGCGCTCGGTCAAGGCATTGATTGTGGAAGGCGGATTTGACGCAAAGACGATCATTGTCGACGGGTACGATTTTACCAAGGCTTCGGTGGAGCATTTCCAGAAAATCAAGGCGTTTGTTACAGAGATGGGCCTTCAGATCTGGTATTCCTGCACGATGACAGGAGAAGAGCCGCTCGTGGACAAACACAACGTGCCTTTCTGCTTGAGGGAGTTCATCGATCTTATTTCGGTGTTGATCCTGTTGGAACCGATGACTGACTATATCCACTTCAAGGTGGTTAAGGATCACGACAGGCTCAACCTCCATGAGCTCAGCCTTAAACTGGATGCCAAATCGCTCCTTATAGCAGAAAACTCAGCTTCGAACGACTAGCAGCACTGATAATCTGAGCGGTTTGCCGTTCGGGATACCTCGGTGAAATGCAAGGCTCACGGCGCTCACCGAACTTTATGGGGCGGGATACCAGTGGAACCACTGATCTTCCGCCCCATTGATTAGGTGATGGCGGATTTCTGCAGTCCGGCCAAAATACTCCCCAAATTCTTCCATTTCAGTGATAAAACCCATACCCCAACCCGCTGCAACAAAACGGTCTCCCATGTCCTTGAGCCCACCATAGAGGACTTTGGCGTCCTCAACGGTACCCAAACGCTTGCCATAGGGAGGATTCGTAAGCAGGATGCCTTTACCTACGCGAAAAGGTTCCGCGTCCTCGGCTTTCTTCTGCTCAAAAGTGATCCAATCCTCGACGCCGGCCGCGCAGGCGCACTTTCGCGCAACCGCCAGAACGGCGGGGTCGATGTCGCTTGCGCGGATATCCACATCGACGTCGTTCCGGATTTTGCTCTCGAAATAGTCGCGGACGTCCTGGACGGGGCGCGCCTGCACGGCCGGCATTTGCTCAAAGGCAAACCGCCGGTTGAGTCCGGGGGCAAAATCCAGGGCATAGAGTGCGGCTTCGATGGCTATGGTGCCAGAGCCACAAAACGGATCGAGAAGCGCAAATTTCCTGTTCCATCCGGTAAAAAACAGCAAGGACGCCGCAATGGTCTCTTTGAGCGGCGCCACTCCGCCCTGCGGGCGATAGCCACGCTTGTGGAGGGCCACTCCGGAAGTGTCTACGCCAATGAGGCACTCATTGGCCTCCAGGTAGATCCGGACCGACACCTCATTGCCAGATGCTGGCATGGTGGCAAGCCGATAATGCTGCATCAGGTGCTCGTATGCGGCTTTTTGCGCCATGGACTGGAGCGTGGTTTGGGCATTCAGGTTGGAATTGTGGGAACGCACGCGCTCGATCTGCAGTGCCGAATCCTTGAAGCAGCACAGTTCCCAGGGCAGCGCCGCCACTCCCTCGTAAAATGCGTCAAAATCTGGTGCAGGGAAGCGCCCAAGTTCCAGAAGGACACGTTCCGCAGTGCGTAACCCAATGTTTGCCCGCGCAACATCGCGGGCGAAATTGCCTTCGTTGATATCAAAAAACACCTGGCCCGGCTTGCGCTCCTCAGACTTTAAGTCTAAACGTTCCAGTTCCTGGGATACTATTTTTTCGACCCCGATGGCGCAGAGGGCGATGCCCCGTATTTTTTTGTCAGGATTGACTGTTGTCATGCAGCCAGTATGAAGGATTCCCGCCGAATATACAAGACGAACGCAAGGGCAAGCCTTGACAGGCTTCTGCGCTTTGGGCTAGTATTCGCCTTGCCTTTTGGGGGTGTAGCTCAGTTGGCTAGAGCGCTTGCATGGCATGCAAGAGGTCAGGGGTTCGATTCCCCTCACCTCCACTACTTCGGGGCACGTGGTGCTGGGTATTTAGCCACTTGAATCCTAATTTTGGCTTGTTGGCACCGTTCGGATTTTGCTACTTCGCAGAATTTTCAAACAGAAATTTTTCTATTTCCTCTCTATACGCCATCGATGGCGCTGTGCCAATTCTGGTTACTGAAATGGCCGCAGCCGCGTTGGCAAAAACGATCGCGTCGACCAAGTGTTTATGCTCGGCGAGCGCAAGAGCAAACGCCCCGTTAAAGGCGTCGCCGGCCCCGGTCGTATCCACTGCTTCAACCTTAAAAGCAGGTACCTCGTAGAATTGTCCTTCATCATCCAGCGCAAGCGCTCCCTTTTCTCCGAGCGTGATCACAACATTTTTGGCACCTTGGTTTTGAAGCACGCTTGCCGCCTGCTTCGCGCGCTCTATGGAAACGACCTCTATTCCGGAAAGCGTCGATGCTTCGGTTTCGTTCGGTGTGAGAAAGTCGATCATTTTGTAGAATTCCTGTGGAATTTCCTGGGCAGGCGCCGGGTTGAGCATTACCTTCAAACCGCTTTCTGATGCCATTCGCAGGCTTTGTTCTAATGCCTCCAAGTTTGTCTCGAGTTGAAGCATCAAAATGTCGGCAGGCAATAGCGCACTCATCGCTGCCTCTACTTCTTCGGTGGTGAGATTTTCGCAGGCGCCCGGAATCACGAGAATCGAATTTTGGCCCGTTTCCTTGCTGACCATGATAAGCGCGGCACCGGTGGGATAAGCTTCGGTCCAAATTACAAAGCGCCTGTCAATGCCTTCGTTGTCGAAGTTCTGTAGTGCCAGGTCGCCAAACACATCGGCGCCCAGCTTGGTAATCATTGCCACGCTGCCGCCTGCGCGCGCAGCGGCCACGGCCTGATTGCCACCCTTTCCGCCGGGGCCCGTCTTGAACAAGTCGCCTTTTACAGTCTCCCCTGCAACCGGTATACGTTGCGCTCTGCCCATCAAGTCGGTGACGTAGCTGCCCATGACGACGATCCGTGGTCTTTTCTGTTCATTTTGCTCCATTTCTACCCCTCCAAGCCTCCGTATCAAAATCTCGCAAAGCTCTGCCTCGGGTTTGTCCCAGCATAGCCTCATGTGTCTCTTTTATCCAGCTCGGTTATACGATTCTTCCTTGACATAATCGGCAAGCGCATTTAGGCTTTTTCTATAAGGCAAAAAGTTCCGAAGTGCGGCTTTAACAACGTAATTCGTTTATATAACATGAGATAACAATCAGGAGGCTTTTTCTATGCCAGATGGAACATTCGTACCGCCCTGCCCTGTCAATGAGCGTGTCTACAATTATGTGCCGGGATCTCCGGAAGCCGAGGCGCTTCACAATGAGCTCAAGCGCATGAGCCAAACGGTTGTCGACATACCTATTATCATCGGGGGTAAGGAGATTCGATCTGGCGAGCGGGGAGAAATCCGCGCTCCGCACAACCACAAATTGCTGCTGGCGACGTATTACAAGGCAACGCCCGCGGTCGTCACCAGCGCCATCGATGCCGCGGAAAAAGCGCGCAAAGAATGGGCAAACCTGCCATGGCACGCCAGGGCCTCGGTCTTCCTCAAGGCAGCTGATCTCATCTCCACCAAGTACCGGCCGATACTCAATGCCGCGACGATGCTGGGGCAAAGCAAGAGTGTGTATCAGGCCGAAATCGACTCGGCCTGTGAGCTTGCCGACTTTTTCAGGTTCAACGTTTATTACATGAGCGAGATTTACAAGCGTCAACCCTATGCCAACGCGGCTCAGGTGTGGAACCGCGTGGAATACCGTCCGCTCGAGGGCTTTGTCTATGCGCTGACGCCCTTCAATTTTACGTCGATAAGCGGCAACCTTCCGGCCGCGCCCGCAGTCATGGGCAACACGGTCGTGTGGAAGCCGGCGAGCTCCGCCGTTTTGTCCAATTACTATGTGATGAAATTACTGCAGGAAGCAGGCCTACCCGATGGCGTTATCAACTTCATACCGGGAGACGGTGCCCAGATCGGACCAACGGTCTTCAACGACCCTCGATTTGCAGGCTTACACTTTACCGGTTCCACAGCCACGTTTAGATCGATCTGGCTTGAAGTAGCCGAAAACCTGAATAAGGGTGTCTACAAGAGCTATCCGCGCATGGTGGGGGAAACGGGCGGCAAGGACTTTATCTTTGCACATCCCAACTGCAATGTCCGCGCGCTCGCAGTAGCGTTGTTCCGCGGCGCCTTTGAGTACCAGGGGCAGAAATGCTCTGCGGCAAGCCGAGCCTATATTCCGCGCTCCATCTGGCCCCAAGTGAAAGACCTCGTGAGTTCCTTTATCGACAGCGCCAAGATGGGCGACCCTGCGGACTTTTCCGTGTTTATGGGCGCAGTGATCGACCAAAAGGCCTTCAAGAATATCGCCTCCTATATCGACTACGCCAAGGCTCGTCCCGAAGAATACACCATTGTAAAAGGCGGCACCTATGACGACTCAACAGGGTGGTTTGTACACCCCACCATTATTGAAACGACGAATCCGCGCGGGCGCCTTATGGAAGAAGAGATTTTCGGTCCCGTCTTGTGCGTCTACGTTTACGACGACGCCAAGGTCCAAGAGACCCTGCAGCTTGTCGACACCACCAGCCCCTTCGGCCTCACCGGTGCGATCTTCGCCAACGACCGCCGCGACATTCAGATGATGGAGGACGCCCTGCGCGACTGTGTGGGCAATTTCTACATCAACGACAAGCCGACAGGGGCGGTCGTTGGCCAGCAGCCTTTTGGCGGCGCCCGCGCGTCCGGTACCAACGACAAGGCCGGCACCGAACTCAACCTGTATCGTTGGGTGTCGGAGCGTGCCATCAAGGAGAGCTTTATTCCGGCGGAGAATTGGGATTACCCGCATATGCACTAATGGTGCACTAATGGGTCTAAGATGAAGATTTGTGCCCTAAATTGACAACACAGCGTGTAGATTCTATATTATTTTTAAAAGTGGTTTGCAAGTTGAGGCTGCATAGCAGCCTCTCATGTATAATTTGTCGCTACAGGTCACAAGAATATGGAATCGATTGGTGACAAATACTCGCCGCTGATATCGCAGATGATGTCCTGTATCAAGGAGCAGGAGTTTATTACTGACAGCAATGTGTACCAGCCAGGGAACGCAGCATTGCTGCCAGCAATAGACACGGTGCTTAAGGACTACCTTCTGCCATATTCAGACATTAACGGCTTTGAAAACCTCGTCGACCTTTACAATGCCGCGCAGGCGGGAGAACCATGCCTGCTCCTGCTGGAACACTACTCGAACTTCGATCTTCCCGCATTTCATTATCTGTTACGGCAAAAAGGTCCTCAAGGCAAGGCCATTGCGGATGAGCTCGTTTCAATAGCAGGAGTAAAGCTCAATGAATCGTCGCCCATCGTAAATGCTTTTGCACAGGCCTATACGAGAATTGTTATCTATCCCAGCCGTTCCCTCGAGATAATAAAAGAAAATTACAAGGAGCCCACGAAGCTCTATCACGAGGTCATGCGCAGCCACAGCATCAATCGTGCTGCAATGAAATGTCTCAACTCGATCAAGACCTGCGGAAAAATCGTGCTCGTGTTCCCTGCTGGCACCCGGTACCGGCCATGGGAACCTTCTACCAAAAGAGGCGTCCGGGAAATTGCTTCGTACATAAAATCGTTCTCCAAGTTCTGCCTCGTGGCTATCAATGGCAATATCCTTAGGATCAATCCTTCCGGAGAGATGGAAGAAGACATGTTGAGTAAGGACATCTTGCTCTATACGGTGGGCCCGATGAGGGACTGCGACGAATATCGGGCACAGGTCAAAGAGGAGAGTCATGCTTCGGGCGAAGACAAGAAGCAGATACTCGTCGATCGTCTCATGCAAGAACTCGAAGAGATGCATAACAAGACAGAAGCCCAGAGAGAAATACTCTTAAAGAGTCTGCGACAAGCTTAACGTGCAGAACTGCGCCGTGGCGCGATAGCACGCAACATTGACGGTTTACCTTTTCGGAATGTTGTTTTCGGAATGTTGAAGCACGCCCTTTGAGCTATCTGCGCTTGTCTACCAACCGTTTGGCTGGATTTATGCCAAATCGCGCCACAAAATATCCCCACGCCCATGCAAAGCCAGCCAGATGCGTAAAATGGGCTACTGACGTCTGCAAGCTGAATATCTGCGACAAAAGCTCAATCGCGGTGTAGCCTATAACCATAACGTTCGCGCGCAAAGGTATGATTCCCCATAAAAGCACGCGGGCGTCCGGGTTTATCACCGCAAAGGCCAACATGACGGCAAAAAGGGCACCGGATGCGCCTAACAGGTAGGTGTACCACGCACCAGTAAGCACAAAAATACCATATGAAGTTATGCCTGCCAGCGTCCCCGTAAACAAGTAGTAAAGCAAAAACTCCTTGCTTCCCATACTTCGTTCTACAATCGTTCCAAACATGAAAAGGCCAAACATGTTGACGAAGAGATGTGTAAAGCCTTCGTGCGCAAACATGTAGGTTACAAACTGCCAAACGTAACCATGGTTCACGGCTATTGGATTCAATGCCAAATAGGCTGTGAGCATGGGAATGCGGATACCAACAAGCCATACCAGGACATTAATGCCTATGAGGTAGAGAGTCACATTGAAATATGAATACCGAAATGGGCGCCTTATCAGGGATTTTGCAGACATGTTGAAAAAATACACATTTTATGATTCCGTGAATAGGGGCAAATCCGAAAAGGTGCTTTGCCAATACTGTCACTACTATAGGAGCGACTCGGGAGAAACCTGTGGAAAAAACCAACCGCCTGGCGGAAATGACTTAGGTTTCGTGAACCGATGGATCAGCGTGGCCTTGTGTGTGCTTTTGAATCATGGCACCCACTTCCTTGAGAGTAAAAGGTTTTGCAAGCAGATCGTCCATTCCCGCATCCAGACAGCGTTGTAGCTCCAGATCTCCGAGTCGTGCGCTCATTCCAATGATTTTGGCCTGTGCACTTAAAGACTCAGAACGGATTTTTTGTGTGGTCTTATAACCGTCTTGCCCTGGCATGAAGCAATCCATAAAAATGAGCTGGTAGCTGTTTGTTGTGCACAATTCACAGGCCTGATCTCCCGAAGTGGCAAGATCCAGATCATAACCAAACGAGCGGATCATATGATCCATGATGTCGCGGTTTGCTTCGCTGTCGTCTACAACGAGGATAGGAAGCTGCTTCTGCGCCGGTTGCACTTGTTGAATCCGTTCCCGCTCCTTGACACGTCTGCCACGCGAACTTTTGGGCAAGGAGGTTTGCCGCTCAACTTCCTCGTCCATCGGGAAAAGTGTTTCTTGCTTTGTAATTTCTTGCTTTGTAACTCGTTCCTGTGGCTTGTCTAAAGCGATGCGGGGCTCACGTGGGGCCTCCTGGGGAGTCTGCAGCTCAGAGGCTGGTTCCGGTGGCACGGAGCTTACTGGCGACGCCTTTGATTCCGCTTCCGCCTTTGGTTGTGCATCCCGAGTTGCGTCAGCCTCAGGATGCTCGATTTTTGCGGCCTCCAAGGGCTTCACAACTAACGTCGGCTCTGTTTTTTTCTTCAGTTGAGAAGCAAAATTGTTTTCGACAGGGGCCTCGGGCATAAAGACCTCGCCACGAATATCAGGCCCTTTAAACTCTGTAACCTCCGGTGAATCCGACACCAAGTCTTTGCCAGCAGTGTTTTGGTCCACTCCTGGCTCTTGTAGTTTACTTCCATGACTGCTTGCAGAATCAGATGGCGCATGCCCGTCGTGTTCCTTGGCCGGGGTTATGGCGACCTGCCCAACAAGCTGCACTATTTCTTCGATCCGATCCAGGCTGGTCCCCTCCATTGGCGTAGCAGGGGCCTTTAGGTTCGCGCCCTGTCGCCGCCCATTCTCGGAAAGTATCAGAAAGAGCAAAAGCGATGCAAGAAGTCCTGCCACGAGAAGTATAAGCGACAATGGATCAAACGCAGACCAGCCGCCTTGTGGAATTACAAGCAACTGCCACACCGAACCACCTTGAACTGGAATCTCCTTGACCAACGCGTTGCTAAGTGCCGCCTTGATGTCGCTGGACCCGCTAAAGTCGTCTTGCTTGCGTGAAATTCCAAACAAGACACCAGGGAAGGCAGCGTCCAAATCCAAGGATTTGTACCATTTTTCATAGTCTACCGTGAGACTTGTGAAGCCCCATAGGGTTCCAGCAACATAGACAGGATATCGAACGAAAAAAATCCGTCCGCTGTTGTCTACAGACTCGTATGGGCCAGAGATCACAGGTGCCCTTGTCTGTGCAGCCAGGGTAAGGGCATAACTTCTGTCTGGATTAGAAAGCAGATCGTGCCCAACCACAGATTCGTCTTCCGGGAAGTGGTACTTGATAATCGCATTCGGAGCGGTGCTTACTCCTGCCACAAACGGAGCAACCTGCAATATATGCTGGGAGATGTTCCCCACTTGTTCCTTGCTCAAAGCGCCGTTCTTAGAGAGAGCGTCGCTTAAGGTTTGCCCCTCGGCCACAAGAAACGCTAGAGACTTCTCTACGTCCCTTGACGCCGCAACACCTATGCTTTGACAAAGTCTCTGTTCAGTTGTTCTGATACGATTGGTATGAATAAAAAAAGAGGTTAAGACGATTGCGGCCAACAGAAGGGGTAATAAGATTGCAGGCCCTGCAATTCCGTTCCTCCTTCGAACTTGCCCAACATTCTCAAGAGAGCTTGTTTGTTCCATTTTCTGCACTTTACTCTAGAATGAAGGAACGTAATCGTCAATCGAAAAAAGAGGCGCCGGGCGGAATTGAACCGCCGCATAAAGGTTTTGCAGACCTCTCCCTTACCACTTGGGTACGGCGCCAAAGTGCTGGAAATATACCCTACTTTGCTTCCGAATGTAAAGACCAAAGGCAAAGAGATCTGGCAAATTGCAACAAAAAGGCTTGGCAAACCTTACGGCGCCAAGCCCCTGTCTACCTAAAAAAAACCTAAGATGCTTTCAAAAAAACCATAAAGTCACCAGATCCTGATGGCTTTCGGTATACGCTTAAGCCTTGACAGCAGGCTGACTTGCCTGTGAGCCAGACTTAGCCAATTTAGCCTTTTCGCGCTTCTCCTTGTGGTTATCCCACCAAAGGACAAAGGCGCTTGCGATATAGACTGTCGAATACGTGCCGGAAATCATGCCGACCAACAGGGCAATGGCAAAATCACGATTGCTGCCCGACATGAAGACTATCAGAGAAAACACCGTAAGCAATGTAGCAAAAGTAGTAATAATGGTTCTTCCCAGCATAATAGTGAGCGACTCATTCAATACGTCCTCGAACTTTTCGTTAGGCCGGAGCTTGCGCTCTTCGCGTACACGGTCAAACTGCACGATCGTATCGTTGATTGAGTAGCCCAAGATGGTCAGGATTGCAGCAATACTTTGCGTATTGAACTCCATTCCAGACCACACAATGAACGCCACCATGATGAGGGCATCATGAACAACCGCAAGTACGGCTCCAATCGCATACTCGATTTTGAACCGAATCATGGAATAGATCAAAATCAGGGCAAGCGTACCCAGAATAAGCCAGAACACCCTACGCGTGAGAGACTCTGAATAGCGGGCACCAACGACGTCGGTCTTAATAACCACAACGCGGTCAGCACCAAACTTGGCCTCAAGCCCTGCCTTAACCTTGGCCCTCGCATTTGCAGCAAAATTGGGATCGGTTCCTTCGTCCTGTACACGTACCAGGAACCGTTGCTGAGAAGCAGGCTGCAAAGTTTGCACTCCAATGTTGCCAAGACTGGAAAGCGCCTGCCGCACCTGCTCTATATCGGCAAACTGTTCGCTTGCATCTTTTGGCGCGCGGTGAATCACGAGGCCGGCGCTGCTTAGGAAGGTGTTGCCCTCATAGGTAGGCACAAGCAAGGTTGCGGGCAAGGCTTCAGAACCCGGCTCAACAGAAACCGAGATTCCGTTGACACCACCCAGTGCCTTCGCAAGATCTCCAATGGTCGGATAGGTCTTAAAATCGAAGACTAGAGTCTTTTCATCGCTTTCTGCACCGGACAAGACCAGCGTAAGCGCACTGTCCGAAATCCGGACTTCCGCATTGCCTTTGTCCGTATATGTAGCACTCATCGCCGGCAACGCCAGCTGCACCGTCTGATTGATGCCAGCCTGAAAGTCG
>JAFIHQ010000191.1 GCA_017849315.1 Treponema sp. | reverse complement strand
GTCGGATCGCAGCCTATGTAAAAAGTCATGGGCCCGTTGTCCATCAATTTGGAAAGCCCTTCAATATCTGTGCATTGCTGAATAAAACCTCGTTCGCTCAATGTTTCCAGCGCCTTATTTATGTGGACTCCTCAAATTCTCAAGTCTTGCGTCAGTATATAGAGGTTTTGAGGCATTTCTCAATATGTAAAGCCAATCTTTTCAAACATTTACCATTATTATTGTACCTTTTTTGTGACAGTGTGGTATTATATATTATTAGAGGTTAAACACTGGCTATAGTGCATTTTAAGCTTGGAAAAAGCCACTGAAGTTACCTCAAAGGCTCTGTATTTCAAAGGAGAAGAACATGGCATCGAATGGATCAGCAATGACGAAAGCTCAGTTAGTCACTGCGCTTGCGGAAAAGACCTCATTGACCAAAAAGGAAGTAAAGGCGTTTCTCGATGCACTGTCCGAAATGGCCTACAAGGAAGTGAAGAAAAACAAGAAGTTTACTCTTCCTGGTTTTGGCATTCTCAAACTCACAAAACGAAAAGCCAGAATGGGACGCAACCCGGCCACGGGCGAGGCTATTAAGATTCCTGCCAAGACCGCCGTCAAATTCACCGTTTCCAAAGCCTGCAAGGAAGGTATCTTGGGTTCAAAGTAGAGTTACGGCACACCAGAAGACAGGGATTTGTCATTTATCAAAAAGCCCCGGATTCCGGGGCTTTTTATAACTACAACTTTAAATGCAACTTCGAATTACACCCTCTTGTAGCTCTTCATTTTCTCGCGAATTGCAAGCGAAAGCTTGTCTCGCGGCACGCGAATTTGCTCCATACTATCTCTGTCGCGCAACGTCACGGTGTGATCCTCTTTGGACTGATAATCGATGGTTACACAGTAAGGGGTGCCGATCTCATCTTGACGTCTGTAACGCCTTCCAATAGCGCCAGATTGGTCATAATCTGTAACAAAATCTTCTTTAAGTTCGCTACGGATGTCTTGAGCCAATTCCGCAAGTCCATCTTTCTTCATAAGAGGAAGCACGGCAACCGTGACTGGTGCAAAAATTGGGTTGAAATGTAACACAGTCCGATAATCGTCTTCGTTGCCCTTGTCCGCAACCTTTTGCTCTTCGTAAGCATCGCAAAGCACCATAAGTAGCTCCCGCGTAAGTCCGGCACTTGTCTCAATAACCCAAGGCAGGTAACGTTCGTTTCCATTGTCCTGATCGATATACTGTAGATCCTTGCCAGAGAACTGTTGATGCCTCGTAAGATCATAGTTCGTCCTATTATGAACGCCTTCCAACTCCTTAAAGCCCATTGGGAACTCGTATTCAATGTCGTACGCGTCTTTGGCGTAGAACGCAAGCTCTTCAGGGCCGTGCCTGTGCCACCGCAACTTGTCCATACGAATGCCCATTTTCTTGTAATAGTTCCAACGCTGTTCCCGCCAGTATTCAAACCATTCCTCGTCCGTGCCAGGCTTCACAAAGAACTGCATTTCCATCTGTTCGAACTCGCAACTTCGGAAAATAAAGTTCTTTGTAACGATTTCGTTTCGGAAGGCTTTGCCGATCTGTGCGATTCCAAAGGGAAGCTTCATGCGGTTAGACTGTAAGACGTTCTTGAAATTGACATAGATTCCCTGCGCAGTCTCGGGGCGCAGATAAATCAGCCCGGAACCATCTTCAACAGGTCCGATGTTAGTCTTGAACATCAAATTGAACTTGCGGACATCTGTCAGTTCGCCACCACATTCAGGGCAGGTTTTTGTCTTGAGACTCTCTTCCGGAATCTGATCCGCCCTAAATCGCGTCTTGCATTTTTTGCAATCCACTAAGGGGTCAGTGAAGTTCTCGACATGCCCGGAAGCTTCCCAGACTCGGGGATGCATAAGGATTGCCGCATCCAAGCCGACAATATTGTCGTGCAGCTGGGTCATTTCCTTCCACCAGAACTGCGCGATTCGATTCTTTAGTTCAATGCCATTCGGGCCATAATCCCAGGCGCCTGCTTGGCCGCCGTAGATTTCGGAGGACTGAAAAACAAAGCCCCGTCGCTTGCATAGCGACACAATTTGATCCATCGTTACCGTATCAGACATCTTTGTAACTCCTTAGCAAACTCAAAGCCTGCAGGTCACTTCTCGTTTTTTTTCTCAATTTTTGCCCAAGTATCACGCAAGGTTTCCGTTCGATTGAAGACTGCCTTGCCGCCCACATTTGAATCAGATGAATCGGGGTCTTTGCAAAAATACCCCAGACGCTCAAATTGAACCGTCTGGCCAACGCCGATTTTTGTGATACCCGGCTCCGCAAAAGCGCCCTGCACTACTTCCAGCGAATGCTCAGAAATGTTGTCCAGAAAAGACGTCCCCGCCGGTATATCCATCGGGCGCTCAGCTTCAAAGAGATAGTCGTAGAGTCGGGCCTCAAATTCGACGGCATCCTGCTTAGAAACCCAGTGAATCGTCCCCTTGACCTTGCGGTTGTCCGGCGCATCGCCACCTTTTGTAGCAGGATCATACGTACAATGGACGGCAGTCACCTCTCCAGAGACTGGATCTTTATCAAAGCCCGTGCAGGTCACGATGTACGCATAACGCAGGCGAACCTGATTTCCAGGGAACAGCCTGAAGTACTTGGGCGGCGGAACCTCACGAAAATCGTCGCGTTCTATCAGCAATTCTTTGCCAAAAGGTATATTTCTTGTACCTCTTGATGGGTTTTCCGGATTGTTTACAGCAGAAAGCAGCTCAGTCTTGCCTTCTGACCAATTGTCGATGATGAGCTTGAGGGGACGCAGGACGGCCATATACCTGTCAGCTTTTTTGTTCAAATCCTCTCTTACACAGTGTTCCAGAAGTTGAATATCTACAAGAGAATCTGTCTTCGCAATACCTATGCGGCTCAAAAAGTCACGGATTGCTTCTGGCGTATAACCACGTCTGCGAAGGCCAGCCAAGGTAGGCATGCGTGGATCGTCCCACCCGGAAACCTTTTTCTCCTGCACCAGTTGGATAAGAAATCGTTTTGAAAGCACTGTGTGGGAAAGATTGAGACGCGCAAATTCTATCTGTCTGGAGGGGAACACATCACAATTCTTAATGAACCACTCATAAAGTGGTCTGTGAATTTCGTACTCAAGCGAACAAAGCGAGTGCGTTACACCCTCAATGGCATCGGAGAGCGGGTGCTGGAAATCATACATCGGATAGATGCACCACTTATTTCCAGTTCGATAATGAGGCTCGCGACGAATTCGATACATCACAGGGTCCCGCATGAGGAGATTAGGGCTTGCCATATCGATTTTCGCGCGCAAGGTCTTAGACCCATCGGGAAATTCACCTGCACGCATCCTTGTAAACAAGTCCAAGTTTTCTTCAACTGATCGGTCTCGAAATGGACTGTTCTTGCCAGGGGGCGTAAAGGTGATGTTGTTCTTATCGGGCACATTTGTGCCGCGATATTCCTTTATCTGTTCCTCATCGAGGTCGTCGACATACGCTAAGCCCTTGCGAATCAAACCACAGGCAAGCTCGTATAACTTGTCGTAGTAATCCGAAGCATAAAATTCGCGGTCCTGCCAATCGTATCCGAGCCAACGCACATCGCGCTTTATAGCTTCCACATACGATTGATCTTCCTTTTCCGGGTTCGTATCGTCAAATCGCAAATTGCATTTGCCGTGGAAACTCTCTGCAACACCGAAATCTACTGATATGGCCTTAGCGTGTCCGATATGAAGCCATCCGTTTGGCTCTGGCGGAAAACGGGTATGGACTTCTTTGTACCTGCCCTGTGCAAGATCCTCAGCCACGGCTTCACGAATAAAATCGGTGCCAACATTGTCGCTTGTATCGATTTCGCCCATTAACTTTGTACTCCTTGCCACACTTCAAGGGTGTGGTGCCTTACTATGCTCCTTAGCGAGCCCTTGGGTCAAGCTTCTTCAGGCCGATAGATACTCGATGGCTGAGGTTATCCTCTCTATCGTCTCTTTCATGCCAAGAATCTGCATCGATTCAAAGAGCGGCGGGCTCACTCTGGACCCCGTAATGGCCACCCGCAAGGGCATGAGAAGGTCTCCCAGTTTCTCAGAAATTTGCACCGCATGATTCTTGAACGCTTCTTCCGCGGCTGCAACATCAGAAAAATCAAGATTCTCCGCAACGGAAAGGCATTCGCGCAGCATACGCAGCGCCGTTGCCTCGTCCCGCTTTTTGGGCACGAACTCAGATTTTTCCGGCATCTTCGGTCTACGATAGAGATAGGCCATCATTGCAGGCGCGTCCGCAAGGGTTTTAAGCCTCTCACGCACAAGGGGCATGGCCTTTTGGTCGAGCGCATCGGCTTGAGGATCTTCCATTGCGCGCAAGCCAGCCTCCACAAGGAAGGGTTTGACAAGCCGTGCAAGATCTTCATCGCTCTTTTGCCTGATGTATTGCCCGTTGAACCACTCGAGTTTCTGATAGTCGAAAATGGCGG
>JAFIHQ010000028.1 GCA_017849315.1 Treponema sp. | reverse complement strand
CTACTGTGACTTCTACTCGTTGCCAAAGTCGAGTTTTTCTGAAGCATGGCAACTTGACTACGTGAATCAGGTTTTGAAGCGAATTGATCGTTTCTGCGATCTTTTTCGGCTTGATAGTCTTGAAACGCTCTATCTTGGTGGGGGTACTCCAACATGCTTGGAGGACCATGTATTTGAGCGGCTTGTGGGGCAGCTGGACATGCGGTTTGGTACAGATTTGAAGGAATGGACAATCGAAGCTAACCCTGAGTCTTTAACATTGCCCAAGCTGGAAATAATAAGCCATTATCGGGTTACGAGAGTCAGTCTAGGCATTCAGAGCATGGCCGATGAGGAGCTGGAACTAATGGGGAGAGCTGGAAGGTCAGAACACAATAGACGTGCACTATTGGAGCTGAGACCTCTTATTGATCAGGGTCTCTCAGTTTCTGCAGATTTGATTCTAGCCTATCCTACCAAGATTCCGGCAGGACCAATACAACAGAGTAGGAGTCAGGAACGTCTTTCTCGCCTGGAGGGGGTGATCCAGTACCTTGTTGATTCAGGTGTTAATCACATCTCCTTATATGATCTGACCTTGGAAGACAATACTCCTCTTAAAAGTGCCGTAGAGGGCGGCAGACTCGTCTTAGGTGACGAAGATCAGCTTTATGGTGTCAGAAAAACGAGCGAGTGGTTTCTGGAGGTCCTTGGCTTTGAGCGGTATGAAGTCTCGAACTTTGCCCGCCACGGCGCAAAAAGCCTGCACAACAGTACCTACTGGGCTATGAAATCCTATCTTGGCGTTGGTTCAGGTGCCGTATCGACCCTCATCATTCGGCCCGATGCAGATGATTTTCACCGTTCAGACGTCTATTCTGTGCGTATTGAAGAAGACAAGATTCTGGATCGGTACATATACAATACCGATGTCCCTGTTAGTTCATATTTGGGTAAAAAAGACTCGCTCTTTGAGATGGTCATGATGGGGCTTAGAACCGTTCAAGGAGTGGATGAGAGCCGGTTCGAGAAACACTTTGGAGTTTCGTTTTGTAGGACTTTTCATCGAAGTATCGACAAATGGGCTGGTCATTTTGTTGAGTGCGGGGCATCGATTCACCTGGACGATCAGGGATTAGACATCCTCAATTCGATTTTAGTGGATATGCTCGTTGACTTGGATGCGTTCGTGGGTTAATTCAGCAAGAATCTATTTGAAAACCTGATGGTCTGATAAATTTTGCAAAAGGAGCAGTGAATGAGTGATTTTGCGTATTGTGTGGTTTCGTCGATATTGCACGACAGAGTCGCTGTCGATACCATTTTCGAGCGTTACCGACCGCTGTTGCAGGATGCGCAGGGTCGGCGTATCGAAATGAAAGAACAATCCGACAGCATCAAAGAAACGCCAACTTTCTTCTTTGTCTTGACAGGTGGTACTGAAGGAATCATCAAGAGTATCCTCGTTAGTGATCATATCCTTGATCAAGGCAAACCTGTCTTGTTGATTGCTCATCCCGGTCACAATTCTCTGCCTGCAGCACTTGAAATACTTGCGTGGGTGAGGCAGCAAGGTGGAAAGGGAGAAGTTGTTTTCTTGCAGTCACCTTCGGATATCCAGGCACAAGAACGGATCAAGATGCTTGCACAGGCGTATTCAGCGAGAAACGCTCTGGCAAGGACGCGCATTGGGGCGGTGGGTAACCCATCCGATTGGCTCATTGCTTCAAATCAGGGCGCAGAGAAGGTTCGAACAAGCTGGGGGCCAGAAATCGTTTTTGTTCCCATCGCCACCTTGGAACAAAAAATGGGCCAACAGAACAAGGCGCAAACTAGTGAGGTTTCACGCGGAGGTCAGGATCACCAAGATAAAGAGCGTGTTCAGAGCTTCATGAGCGGCGCCACGACTATACGGGAAGCCAGTGCATCCGACATGGAAAACTCCAATTCCATATATAAGGGACTACGTGAAATTGCAAAAGATTTAGGCCTTGATGCCCTGACAATTCGGTGTTTTGACCTTGTCACGGCGAATGGGGCTACTGGGTGTTACGCGCTCTCTCAACTGGCCGATGAGGGTATAGACGCAGGCTGTGAGGGCGATATTCCCTCCATACTTGCGCTCCACGCGATGCGACTTCTTACGGGCGAGCCTGCTTGGATGGCTAACCCCGCATCGGTAAAGCTGGGCTTGGAGCCTGACCACGGTGTGGCGACCGAAGGGTCGGACGGAGGATCGGACAAGACCGATGGGAGACTTGTCTTAGCTCATTGCACTGTTCCCCGAAGCCTGGTTCGCAGTTATTCCATAAGGAGCCACTTCGAATCGGGACTTGGGCTCGCGATTGCAGGTACTTTTGAAAAAGAGCCTGTCACGCTGCTGCGTATTGGAGGCGACGACTTGCGACAGGCGTGGGTAGCCGAGGGGGTTTTAGTTGCAAGCCCTCACGACGAAGACCTTTGCAGGACTCAAGCAGTTCTCCAGATGAAAAATGCCGACCTCAAGGCACTTTTGGAGCGGCCTTTGGGCAATCATATTGTGATGGCCTCGGGCTCATGGAAGAACTATGTCTTGAGCCTCATGAATTTCCTTGGAATAAAACAGTCGGTCTAGAGGCTTGGCTTCACCCTCGGGTCTGCCCTGTTTCCATGGCTGTTTTTGGGTCATTTGGGTCAAAAGAAGTTACGAGAGAAGCTGGCCTTGATCTATTTTTTCTTTGGAATTGTGGGCACGAAGGTTTTCGGGTCCGGCATAGTGAAGTCTGCTGGCAGTTCCGCTATGCTGGACGCTATCCACGTTTGATTCCTGCCCAGAAAGCCCAGTCCTTTGAGTTGGCCACGAACAATGAGATTGTTTCCTTCTCGCCAGACGCGGCAGTCGTACTCTTTGGCGTCGCGGGGGTCGATTATGCCTCCGCGATATTCTTTCCCTTTGGGTTCAAGGTTATAGACAAAGTCAAGACCGCAAAAAGGCGGGTCGCCCAGAAGCTTGTCCGCCTTGTCCTGCTTTGTGAGGATGGTGTCACCTATTGTGCCGTCGGTTTTGTACGAAGCTATCAAGCGACCGAAGAACTTGCCCTGATACTGATAAATGTAAACCAGGGAATCGGGCTTGCCAGACTTTTCGTCAACTTGCTTCCAAAAGCCTACTATGGACTCCTGCGCCGAAAGCGCGCTCACCGAGCAAAAAGCACATATTGCCACAACAACGAGAAAAGAAACGCGTTGCCTCGTTCGCCCGTTCTTCATTTTGTCTCTCCTCATTTTGATCTCCTGATGTCACAAAAAATGTCACACAAAAAACACGTAGGATTGCCCCAGGGCCTCCGTATAGCCTTTCATAAACCCCAGGTTGTACTTTCTTTCTGTCCCGATTGTAGTAGGCGGTCCATGCCCGGGAAGGACGATGGTGTCGTCAGGAAACTTAAGCAATTTATCCTTGATGCGCTCTATCAGAGCCTCCGTGTTGAATGTGGAAGTCGTCTTTCCGATTATGCCTGCGTGCAATACGTCCCCTGTAAATAAGAGGTTCCCGATTTTATATACAATTGAATCTTGGGAGTGCCCGGGAACGGCTATTGCTAATATCGACCAGCCTGCAACGGAGAAAACCTCCTGATCTTTGACCTTTCTACAAGGAATGTCCAATAGACGAGTATTTGAAGCATACACTTGAGGAGAATAAATCCTAAAAAGTGTCCTCAAACCCCTTATGTGGTGCAGATGATTGTGGGTTATCAATACCGTAGACAAATGATAGTGGTTGTGCTCTATCTGCTCGATCATTGTGCTTGTCACCTCTGCCGGATCGACCAGGATTGCTTCTCCTGATTCTCCGTCTCCGAGGATATATGAGTTGGCATAACCCGACACAGAATAATCTTGATAGAGCTTCATAGATAAAGGTGCTCCAAATCTCTAACCGACTCAGCTATATTCGAACCCTGGAACGACAGTGCTTCTGCTTTTTCGGGCAGAAAATAAGCCCGCTTAAAGTCACAGTCGTCAAACTGGCAATGGTCCAAATTGGATTGGACAAAGCGCGAGTCATAGAGGTTTGAACTGGAAAAAGTGCTCTCGCGAATCCTGGCACCGGTAAAGTTGACATGAATCAGTTCGGAGTTTTCAAAGCTGGTGTCGAAGATGTCGGCATCTCCAAAGGAGCAGAAGTCCATATCTGCACCGGAAAAGTCACAGGAATTGATTCGTACTGAATCGAAAAAACAGAGACGAAAGGATGCTCCCGTAAACATCAGATGTGAAAGTGTTGCGAGCCTAAAGCAGCATCCTACAAAGTGCACGCGGGAAAAATCTCCCGCCGGCAATGTGATCTTCGTGAGGTTGAGATTAATGGCGGTGCAAGTTTCATGTATGGACGACACAAGATCTCTTAGAGCCGCAAGTGGTTCTGCAAGGTGCTCCAGGCAAAGAGATTGGCCGGGAAATGCGCTATTAGGGCAGCCCTCAACCGAACAGGATTCTGTAGGATACATGTCTGTAGGCTAACGCATCCTTGGCCAAAGGGCAAGTGTTGTCTTGTAACGTTTTGCTTCGCAATATAAAATAAGTACTATGTGTTATTATTGTGGTGCCGCAGTGGCGACTGGCTCTTCGATAGGTTTTAACGAGACTTGTCCTGTCTGTGGCAAAGATATGCACGTCTGCGTCGCGTGCAAGTTTTATAAACCTGGTGCACATTGGGATTGTACAGAGACGGTTGATTCGTCTGTAGAAGACAAAGAAAAACGGAACTACTGCGACTATTTTGTTATGTCATCAGAATATTTTCAGAAAACAACAGGAAACAGAGTGGCTCAGACCAAAGCCGAATCAGCCCGCTTGTCCTTTGATGCATTGTTCAAAAACTAAATAAGCTATGGTTACTGATAACATTTCAGAAGTTAGCGATGCAACTGCTTCTTCTACCACCCAGACACATTCGATAGTGTTTCTGGATTCCGGCATAGGAGGACTCCCCTATCTTGCTTATGCCAAAGAGCGTATGCCAGAGATCAAATTCCATTATCTAGCCGATAACGCGGGTTTCCCATATGGCAACAAACCACCCAGTCAAGTCAAAGATATCTTGCATGATCGGGTTAGGCGTCTGAGAGCCCGCTTCTTGCCCGATGCTCTTGTTATAGCATGTAACACAGCAAGTCAAATTGGGCTCCATTCTCTGCGTGCTGCACACCCAGGCTTTACAATTGTTGGTACAGTGCCCGCGGTCAAACCAGCCGCTCTCCAAACAAAAACAGGAGTAATTGGCGTTCTGGCTACAGAGCGTACGGTTGACGATCCTTATCTGGACGACCTTATCGCCCGCTATGCTTCCGATGTGGAGGTTGTAAAGTTGCCCGCGCAAGAGTTAGTCGATTTTGTGGAGAACCGGCTTTTTGTTGCCAACTTGGAGGAACGTATAGAGGCAGTTGTTCCTTATGTGCGGATATTCCTTGAGCGGAGTGCAGATGAAATTGTCCTGGCATGCACGCACTTTTTGCATTTGGAAACCGAAATTGGCATTGCAATTCAACGATTGAACGGAGAAAATGTGGACATAGTGGATTCGCGTCTTGGTGTAGTGAATCGCGTACACGAGCTCATGCAGAGTCTGGGTTTTCTCAGTACTAAGGACTGCCCGAAGCCCAATGCCGAGACCGGTGAATTCTTACTAACAGGGGACCCACCTTTCGATCCCCGATATAGCCTTTGGGCTCAGCGATTCGGTCAGAATCCGCCTCAAAGGCTGTGAAAACCTATAGGTTATCACATTGAAAGGGTTAGTGCTTTCTGCCACTTTGAATACCTTCTACGTGCTTTGCGAGGACAATGTTGTAAGGCTTTGTAGTATCAAAGGAAAGCGGATTCAGTCGCTATCGGGAACCTACAATTGTCTGGCATCAGGTGACAGCGTCGAAATTGTTCCAACGGATCAAGGCAAAGGACTTGTAGAAAAACTCTACCCAAGACGAAACGTTTTTGGCCGATACAATGAGAAAGGCAAGGCGGAGCAGGCTATTGCAGCGAATGTTGATCTTGTCTGTTGTGTTGCGTCTGTTTGTTTACCCCCATTCCGTCCACGTTTCATAGACAGGGTCGCAGTCCTTGCCGAGTATTCCTCTCTACCTTTTGTAATTATTGTGAACAAAATCGATCTTGGCATAGCGGATGAGGTAACCACCAGGCTCGACGGGTATGAAAAACTTGGCTACAAGGTCTTTCGAATTTCGGTTAAAGATGGGATAGGCTTGGATAGTGTAGATAATTTTATACAAGGTAAACTTTCCGTTTTTGCCGGACAGTCCGGAGTAGGGAAGTCGAGTCTGGTAAATGCACTTTTCCCTGGGCTCAAAAGGACAACCCAAGAAGTATCTGTAAAGTACAACCGCGGCAAACACACAACGACGATGGCAGAACTTCTGATACGGGACGATGGTGCCAAGATAGTCGACACGCCGGGCGTCAGACGGCTAGCCTTGCGAAGCATTCCGCCTTCTGCATTAAGTTCCTGTTTTCCGGAAATCTTGGCACAAGAAGCCTTCTGCAAGCTTGGTTCAAGATGTACTCACACAGGCGAAGACGGTTGCTCAGTTCCCGATGCTGTGGACATCGGCAAAATAAATCTAGATAGGTATGAAAGTTACCTGAGAATCTTTGCAGAACTTGCGCAAGCAGAGACTTGGAAGCGCAAGCAACAGGGTGCGCTTAGCAGGGAATCTGTTGGCCGCAAAGAATGGGTTCGTCGCTCTGGAGGTAAGGCATTTCGTCAAAGCAGTTCGCCTCACACTACATTAGAAAACCTGGACGGATATTCAGACTATGATGAATGAACACAGTATTAGGCTGTTGGATTTTCCTCGTATTCGAAGCTCGGTAGCGGAGTATTGCATATCTAGCGAGGGTCGGCAGCTACTTTTGTCAAGCTTTCCAGTCAACAATGAGGAGTATCTGTCGCGTTTTAAAAATGAAATTGCAGCATTAAGCAGTTATCTTGCAAAGAATGATCTTCCAAGTTGTACCTTCCCTGAGATCGAAAGAGCCATGGAGCATCTTAGGGTCGAGGGACTAACCTTGGAAGGGAGTGAGCTTTGTGCGCTCGGCACATGGGCAAAGAGCTTCGATTTAGTGACTTCCTTTCTGTCCAAAGCACAGGTGTTAGTCCAACATAATGTGCAAGTACAACAACCGCCAAACGAATCTGCTCACCATGAAGCAGAATTGGCGCAACATGCACCTGAAATGCAGCCGTCTGAAGCGTGGGTTACTCAGACGCTCGGTCATCTTGTTGCAGCTTCGCCCAAACTTACTGATGTACACAGAATAATACAAGGCGTCTTTCAGGATGACGGGCAAATGAGGGAGTTGCCATCCATTAGACGCGCTCGAGAAGAAATTACCAGGGCCAACCGAGATATCCAGAGCGTAGTAGAACGTTATCGAGAAAATGCAGAGTTTCGCATGGCACTGCAGAATGAAGAGGCTATTCAACGCGACGGGAGGACTGTACTTGCAGTCAAAGCGAACTTCAAAAATCGCGTAAGCGGAATAATCCACGAGGTGTCCGCTTCAGGGCAAACCGTTTTTGTTGAACCTCCTGATCTGGTGGAAAAAAACAACGAACTTGTCCAAAAAGAGGCTCAGCTGAAGGCGGAGATTTTGCGTGTCCTGCGTGAGACCACAGAAAAGCTAAAGCCTTACAGACAGTCACTTGAAGTGGCACGTGCTTCGCTTGCGCAGATGGACGTGCGCTTGGCAAGGGCTCTACAGTGCAAGAGAGAAAAGCTGAATTTTGCAGCCAGTTGTTCTCAAGGTATGAGTATATGGAATGCGCGGCACCCATTTTTGGGCAAAAAGGCGGTCCCTATCGATGTCCTTCTTCCCGAAGACATTCGGACGCTCATCATAACGGGACCAAACACTGGTGGAAAGACTGTCACGCTTAAAACCGTAGGGCTG
>JAFIHQ010000190.1 GCA_017849315.1 Treponema sp. | reverse complement strand
ACCTTGCTCCGGCCCGGATGTTGGCGGCCCCGCATCTTCCAAAACAGGTTTTGGCTCGCCCGCAAAACAAACCAGTCCGTAGAGACAAAAAAACACAAGGCATACGCAAAAAACCCTGGTTTTGACTTTCTTGAACACCATCATCAGTCTTTTGTGCTAAGTGTCGGGTCCACGCAGCCGCCCACTTAAGGAGTCCCGAGGATAAAGTCAGCAAGCGCGCTCGAGCTGCAACCCCAGAGCTCCATTTGGTTTACCCAAGTGTAATCCAAGTGCGTGTTCTTTGTGTATTCGTCTTCAAGGGCCGAATCAAGTGCGGCATCGAGCGCCGCATTAAAACCCTTCCCTGCAAGTACGATTTCGGGGCTCCTTACCCCGCTTGCAGCATCGCTCACGTCACCTTGGCCGCCCCTCGGGATTTTGGGAACAAGCGCCGTTTCAAACATGTAATAGAGCTTGGACGAACCTGGCAGTTGCACCTTGGCCCAACCGTCTTTGCTCCCCCAAAAAAGCACGGGATCCTGAAACTTGAGCATCCGTACCACAGGCGCCACCACTGATGCCTGTTCGCGTACGGCACTTTCGCGCACTTGCACCACCATAGCCACAGGAATCGTGTCAGCCCAGGCAGGACCTCGTACAAAAAGTGTGCACACAAGAATGACCGCGAAGCACAGCGATGAGTCTGACAAGCTCAATGCCAAAGGTCTTTTCATTGTATTTTCTCCACCTTGCACCTTCATTCTGTTCTTATGTCTCCTGTCCTTACAAGTCTGCTCCACTGAGCACTTCTTGGGTAAGAAAATTCTTCCACTCGACAAGCGCCTGGATTACTGCGCGCTGCGGCGCAGGGATTGACGGGTCGGAGAGTTCCGATTCCGCGAGCCGCGCATAATCGGCAAGCTCGGTTGCACCTGCTACTGCGGGCAGCTGAATGCGTGAAGCGCAGAAGGCTCTCCATTTTAAACGCTCTGACTCCGACAAAGTTTCAGGGAAATTCCGTGCAAAAAGTCTGCCGGCCAAAGGTAAAATCCTCTGGTCCGTAAACTTGAGCGTCTGGCAGAGCCTTTTAGCCTTGGCTGGCGCGTCCGTAGGCCTATCTGCCTCTCCCAATGCCTGTCTAAACCGCGCCAGGCGACTCTTATCTGCCCCGCTGAAAAAACCGCCCGAATAGAGCGAAATCTCTGGGTCTAAAGAGTCTTGCGGAGGGATAGGCTCGCTGAAAACGGCGGTCATTTTCTGAATGAGGCCTGGATTCTGTCGCAGCACGGCAAGCCTCTCCTTGCAGGCACCTATCGAAAGGCCCAGGCGCGCGGCCGCCTGTTCGCTCATCGTGGAAACCGGCGCCAAAAAAGGACAATGATTCAGGCGAATCCGGGAAAGTGGGACGCGCCCATCGCTCTTGGAAAACACTCGATCCCGAATTTCTTCCACGGAGAGTTGCAAAATCTGTACCGGGTCAAAACGCAAATCAATGGCGATAAGTATGTTCCGATTAGCAGGATCGATATTCACTGGTGCGATCAGTGTGGTGCAGCCTTCCTTGCGCGTGTATTCGGCTGCAGTGTGGAGGAGCATCTTGCCGTTCGGCAAATCGATAAGTGGCTTTAGACTCTCACGCTTGCGGTGCGAATAATACCATTCATACAGGCGCGGCTGTTTTGCCTTTACGAGCCTTGCCATGACGATAGTAGCCCTGATATCGCTCAAGGCGTCGTGTGCGGACTCGTGCAAAAGCCCATTGGCCTTGGTCAAAGCCTCGAGTTTGAAAACGGGGTAGCCATCGTTATCCTGGGGCCAAACAATTCCATCTGGCCTCAAATCGTGCGTCGCCCGAACCAGATTGATGAGATCCCACCGCGAATTTCCGTTTGCGTATTCGTGCTCGTAAGGATCTAGCAAATTGCGGTAAAACAAGTGACGAATAAACTCGTCGTCAAAATTGATGGAGTTGTAACCGGCCGTGGTTGTTCCAGGCACCGAAAACTCTTTGTGGATTTGGAGCGCGAAGTCATATTCGTCGATGCCCAGTTCGAGTGCCATCTGCGGGGTGATACCGTGCACTTTGCACGCACTTGGTGCAGGCAGATAATCCAGGGTAGGCTTGCAGTAACTCCTTATGGGCTCGTCAATTTCCTCGAGGTTTTCGTCCGTCCTTATGCAAGCAAATTGAGCAATACGGTCGTATTGCGGATTGAGGCCGAAGGTCTCGAGATCGTACCACAGGATGGTGTTGGGCATAGGCTGACTATATCCCTCAAGGCATAAGCGTGCAACACAAGGCCATAAGCGTAAACGCAAGTATAAGCCCGAACTCGCGACAAAGCCACAAGAGTGGTGGCGACGCGCAAAGATGCTATTTACCGGCGTCCATGCTTCAGGATATCTTTGGCAGAAAGGAGAAATCCATGAATCAATGGTTGGGCCAACTTTCGCCTTTGGTGCAGACACTGATTGCAACCCTCTTTACCTGGGGCATGACCGCCATGGGTGCCGCCACTGTTTTCTTTTTCAAAAATACAAATCAGAAGGTCATGGACGGCATGTTGGGCTTCTCCGCAGGCGTCATGGTGGCGGCGAGTTTCTGGTCGCTTTTGGAGCCGTCAATTGAAGCAGCAGGAGCAATGGGAGTCGTAAAATGGTTGCCCGCAACGCTCGGCTTCCTTGCAGGAGGACTTTTCTTGCGGCTTGTGGACCGCTTTCTTCCCCACTTTCATATTGAAGAAGGCAAAACCGAAGGTATAAAAACGAGTTGGTCGCGCACGGTACTGTTGGCGCTCGCCATAACCATGCACAACATTCCGGAAGGTCTCTCTGTCGGCGTAGGATTTGGTGCTGCAGGGCTTAGGGCAGGCGGGGCTAACGTGGCCGGCGCTGCTGTGCTGGCGCTCGGTATTGGCATTCAGAATTTCCCCGAAGGCGCCGCAGTCTCTTTGCCGCTCCGCAGGCAGGGCATGTCGCGCTGGAAGAGCTTTTTTTATGGACAGCTATCCGGCGTCGTGGAGCCTATTGCCGCTGTCATCGGCGTGCTCTTAGTGACGATAATGCAGCCGCTCATGCCATATGCTCTTGCATTTGCTGCTGGTGCAATGATTTACGTTGTAGCAGACGAAGTAGTCCCGGAAGCCAACATGTCCGGCAACGGGCACCTTGCAACGATGGGTACCATGATAGGCTTTGCGGTGATGATGATGCTGGATGTCATGTTCAGCTAAGAGAAATGTACGGCCTTTGATCTGGCGTTGAAGGCCCCCTGATCTGGCATTGCGGCGCGTTCAGTTGGGCTTGCGGTGAGCGCGCAAAAAGGCTGAGAGCTCATTCACCAAGTGTTCGTCGGCGTTTTCATCTGACAGATACCCCTCGGCCTTTAAAAGCGCACTGCTAATCGTATTGCAGATGTGGAACATCGCATCGTTGTGTTCGTCAAGAAATAAGAGGTGGCGCGGAATCCGTGCGAGGTTGTCGCCCCAGAAGGGGTCCCCAACAGGAATAACGAATTTGGCAATGAGGCGGCGGTTGAAATCGAGCTCGTTCTTATCGTCGTAATTGTCGGTTACATCGGTAGTTCCTACAAGATATCCCTCTTGAAAGTACGGACGAAGCGCTATTGGCGGGCAGACGCTCAAAAGCCGTATGTTGACAATCTCCTGTTCGGAGTTGATGGAAATGCCATTCGGCATATAGGGCAAGCCAAGGACATAGACATACGCCTGCTCTGAGGTAGCCTCGAGCTGCGCAAACGAACATGCAACGCGCAGTGACTGCGTAACGTCAAGAAGCGGCGTATCGTAGACTTGGTAGTGCTGCAAGATAGACCATTGAATGTACTGACGGCGCCTGATTTCGTCCGCAGCGCGCTTGTCGTAGGGCTTGGTGAGAGAGGCAAGCACCGAAGCCAGCTCTTTGAGCATGGAAAACCGCTCGTCGAGGCTTTGCTTGGAAATGTTGTTCTTGCGGTAGAGGCTGGGATAAAGCGTGGTGGCGCCTGCCTTATTTCGAAAATCCTCGTTCTGGCCGCGGAAGAAGAGCAAGTAGTCGCGATTAAGATAAGCAAGCTCGGCCACAATGCGCACGAGTTCGTTGAAGGTGCTCACCGGGTACGCTTCGCGCCGCGCCACGGCATCGCCAAAATGGGCTCGCAAAGGGTCGGTCAGCTGCGGGGTAAGCTCTCTCATCGATTTATCATGCTCCTATCGCGCTATTAGGCTTCTGCGCTATTAGGCTTCTGCCAGGCATGGAAACGTGCCGTGGCGCGGCTGATGGCGCTCAAATATCGGTATCCCGGCTCTAGGCAATGTCGAGCGCAATTTCCATCATGTCGTGGAAACTTTCCTGGCGCTCTGCGGCGGAAAGTCCTTCTCCCGTAAAGATATGATCGGAAACGGTCAAAATGCTGAGCGCCTTTTTGCCCAGCGACATCGCCGTGAGGTAGAGGCCGGCGGTCTCCATTTCTACACCGAGCATGCCCATCTTGCGGAAGGCGTCGCGGACGTTGGGTTTGGCGTTGTAAAATTCGTCGGTGGAAAAAACCGAGCCGACGCGTATCGGTATGTTGCGGTTCCGCGCCGAGGTAACGGCCTTTTCAAGAAGACTGTAATCCGCAAGCGGTGCGAGCGTACCCGGAAAATCGTACTGGTCTGCAAAATTCGAGTTGGTGGAAGCGCCCATCGCGATGATGATGTCGCGCAACTTTACGTCTTCCGCGACGCCGCCAACGGTTCCGATGCGAATGATGTTTTCGACGCCGAAATACTGATAGAGTTCGTAGGCATAAAGAGCGAGCGATGGAATTCCCATGCCACTGCCCATGACGGACACGCGTTTGCCCTTGTATCCGCCCGTGTAGCCGTACATGTTGCGCACGCTGTTGAAGCAGAAAGCGCCTTCCAAATAATTTTCAGCCACAAATTTTGCGCGTAAGGGGTCGCCGGGCATGAGCACGGTTTTTGCAATATCGCCCGGTTGGGCTTCGTTACATTCGGATGGAACAATGGACGCCATAATCTTCCTCTCTTTTTTTGGTATTCACGTGGTCTTTAGGTCAGGTTGCTGGGGCTCCGTCACTTTTGGACCGTTTGAACTGTCTGAACAGCCTGGTTTGGGCTCGGCATCCTGACAGTTCGATTTTGAGTCGCGCAACCAGAACATTGCTTCAAAACTGTACAGCCCGCACCTGTCCGGTGTCAAGAAAAGCCGCAGAACGACCTGCCACTGCAGAACGACGCGGTCAGCGTTCTTGACAGGAAGGTCGCACAATCTCATGCTGTACAGCGCGGCTTCGACACAATGAGGCAGCTTTTAGAACGGAGAGATAACATGGAAAACAGAAAAGATAGCATAGACGATAGAATTGAAAACAAAGTTGAGCTGCAAAACAAGGCCGAAATAGGAACCAAGGCAGAAGGCGCCGCCATTACTGGCTACAACGTTACGCGCAGCCTGCGCTGGGAAAATGGCGAGCTCTATATTTTGGATCAAACGCGGCTTCCCAACGAGGTGGTGGAAGAACGCGAGGACTCCGTGCAGATGGTCTGGGACGCGATAAAACAGCTCAAAGTGCGCGGGGCGCCCGCCATTGGGATCGCGGGAGCGTACGGGCTGGTGATTGCGCAAAGGGATCTTGCGGGGAAGGGGGTGGAGGAGTACTTGGCGGGCGCCCGGCAGGCGGCGGCATACCTGGCGAACTCCCGGCCAACCGCGGTCAACCTGAGCTGGGCGCTGAGGCGCTGTCTCGGGATGCTGGAAGCGCAGGCGCCCAAAGCCAAGGACAGCGCCGAGCTGCACGCTAAGCTCATTGCCGAAGCCGAGCGTATCCATGCTGAAGACCGCGCTATCTGCCGTGGCATTGGAGAAAGCGGCGAGCCTCTTATCAAAGAAGGTTATGGCGTCCTTACTCATTGCAACGCTGGGGCGCTCGCAACTTCCGAACTCGGTACCGCCACCGCGCCCATGTACCTCGCCTTTGCCAAGGGTCGCCACTTTAGGGTCTATTCCGACGAAACCCGGCCACTTCTGCAGGGCGCCCGCCTTACCTCATGGGAACTCCAGCGTGCTGGCCTGGATGTCACGCTTATCTGTGACGACATGGCTGCCTCCATGATGTCGCAAGGCCTTATCGATTTGTGTATCGTGGGTTGTGATCGCGTCGCTGCCAACGGCGATTTTGCCAACAAAATCGGTACACTTGGTGTTGCGATTCTCGCGAAGCACTTCTCTATCCCCTTTTATGTGGCATGCCCTTCTTCCACAATCGATTTGAATACGCCGAGCGGTGATCGCATCCCCATAGAGGAACGCGAAGCCTGGGAAGTCACCTCCTTTGGAGCACGCCGAACCGCCCCCGAGGGTATAAAGGTGCGCAATCCTGCCTTTGACGTAACGCCCAACGAGCTCGTCACCGGTTTTATCACCGAGAAAGGCATCATTCGGCCCGATTATAAGACGAACCTCGCGAGGGTTGTTTCTTTTTGACACATCGATACGTGGCATAAGAATACGTTTTGTTGAAAATCGAAACAGAATAGCCGATGCTTCAGGGCCGAATTGTCGCGAGAATGCCAGCCCTCCTTCTTCTATATGCCTCATTTCGTCATAAAGCACAAGGATAGGCTGGCAATGCTCTCTGTTAAATTTTTTCTATACAATGATTTATATAAAACGAGAATTCACGCGCTCATTTTTGAACCGTTTTTTCAATTTGGCACGCTTCTTGCTAATATATAAGTGAGCGCCGAAAAGGGCTCCGCAAGGATGCAACAGCCCGTGATGGCAAGGTTCATCCAGCGAACATCCGGATTCCACCGGAAAGAAAATGTGGAGGTGCATTATGAGTGATATTACCCTTTATCGAAACAATCCCTTTGACCTGATCAATCAGTTCTTCAATGACGACGGTTTCTTCTCTAGCGACTTTAGGACCCCGGTAGTCGACGTTCGAGAGACTGATAAAGAATACATAGTCGAAGCCGAGCTTCCGGGCCTCACTGAGAAGGACATCCGCCTTGAGCTTATGGATGGCCAGCTTGTACTCTCCACTTCCAAGAACGAATCCAAGGAAGAAAAGGATAAAGAAGGCAAGTTCCGCTGGCTCAGAAAAGAGCGCCGCTCGTATCAGTTCTCGCGCTCCTTCTTGGTGCCTGAAGATGCCGATGTTGAGAAGATCGATGCCAAGCTTCGCGATGGCCTTCTGACCATTACGATGCCTAAGAAAGAAGTTAAGGCTCCAAAGAAGATTGAGGTCAAAGTCAACGCATAAGGTACAGAGTTGACGCGCAAGGCCCTGCCGACCGAAGGCAGGGCCTTTTTTTACTTTGTGCTCCAATTGTTTCTCGCTTCCGTGCCTTTTACTCCTGCAAAAACCCGCCATGTATGGTAATGTTCGGGTAAATACTGACAACTGGAGTCATTGAGTATGGATGAACTTTGGAGCCTATTCTGGGTTTTTGCCAAGATTGGCGTTATGACCTTTGGCGGCGGCTATGCCATGCTCCCCATGATGCAGCGCGAGCTTGTGCAGAGCCGTTCTTGGGCTACTGACGAAGAGCTTATGGACTATTTCGCCATTGCCCAAATAACCCCTGGCATCATTGCCGTTAATACGGCCACCTTTGTGGGTTACAAGAGACGCGGTATCGTGGGGGGCATCATTGCAACGTTTGGCGTTGTATTTCCTTCTCTCGTTATTATTTCCATTATCGCAGGGCTCATTAACACGTTTGCCGATCTTCCTGTCGTCCAAAATGCCTTTGCAGGCATTCGTGCCTGTGTCTGCGTACTCATTTTCAACGCAATCAGCAGGCTGTGGAGGGGTTCCGTTACGGACTCCCTCAATTTTGTCATCTTTTTGGCTGTCGCGCTTGCATCTTACTTTCTCAATATCTCCCCTGCCATTTTTGTCTTAATCGCCGGTGTCATCGGCTTTGTGCCCGAATTTGTGGTAAGCCGCAAGAGAATCGGCGAGAACAAAACTGCCCGTCAGCAAGGGCGCCAAGGACAGAAAAAGTGCCAAAACCACCAGGGACATCAAGGGGAGGACCACAAATAATGTATCTGCGACTCTTTTGGGAGTTTTTCAAGACAGGTATTTTTGCAGTAGGTGGTGGCCTTGCTACCCTACCCTTCCTTGCCAAAATGGGCGCAGCCACCGGGTGGTTCTCCCAAAGCCAACTCACGGACATGATAGCAGTCTCCGAATCGACGCCTGGGCCGTTGGGCGTCAACATGGCTACCTACACTGGCTATACCGTTGCAGGCCTGCCGGGCGCGCTTATCGCAACCCTGGGCCTT
>JAFIHQ010000189.1 GCA_017849315.1 Treponema sp. | reverse complement strand
GATTCAGACACGGCTGCGCGAAGAAAAAGGCATGACAATGCTGGTAATCGCTCAGCGCGTCAGCTCAGTTCTGGATGCGGACCAGATTCTCGTTCTGGACCATGGTCGAATTGCCGGCGAAGGAACTCACGAACAACTCATTAAATCGAACGAGATTTATCAGGACATCTACCGTTCACAGGTAACCGAAGGAGTAACCAATGCCTGAAGATAACAAAACAAAAATAGAATCGACCCCAGAACTGACGCAAAGCTCTGCGGGGTCAGAAAATGCTAAACCGTTAGCTGCTGCTCCAATGGGTCGTGGTGGTGGCTTTGGCGGCGGTAGAGGTGGCGGTGGCGGCGGAAGGGCATTCATGGGGCCAGGAGAGAAGGCTAAGAATTCCGGCCAAACACTAAGACGCCTCTGGAGATACCTGGACCGCCATAAGGTCAAGCTCGTAATCGTCTTCCTTTCGGTTCTGATGAGCTCCAGCATGATGCTTTCCGGGCCATTCTTCATCGGTAAAGCAGTCGACATAATGGCTGCCGGTAAAGGGAAAGTCGACTTGGCCAAACTATGGAATCTGGTTCTTACCCTTGTCGGCGTCTATCTTGCTGGAACGTTCTTTGCCTGGTTGCAGATATTCGTCATGGCGCGTGTAGCACAGGATACGGTGCGTGATATTCGAAAAGAACTGTTTGCCAAGCTCCAAACACTTTCTTTGCGCTATTTTGATGCGCGGCCACATGGCGAAATCATGAGCCGTCTGACAAACGATGTAGAGACTATCAATATGACTTTGAACACAAGTGTGACGCAGCTCTTTTCCAGCACGGTCACATTGATAGGCTCCCTTGTGATGATGCTCACCTTGAGCCCAATCCTGACGCTTCTTGCTTTGATAATCATTCCTTTGGGCTTGCTTGTTACAACAAAGATCTCCAAGCGTACACGAAAGGCTTTTACTGCGCAGCAAACCGAACTGGGCCGCTTAAATGGCTATATTGAGGAAGGTGTTTCCGGACAGCACGTCGTAAAGGCTTTTGGTCGCGAAAAGGCTGAAATCGCTGAATTTGACGAGATAAATGCCAGGCTTAAGGTTGCGGGCACCAGCGCTCAGATTTACTCTGGTACAATTCCACCGCTCATGAACTTTATCAACAATTTCAGCTACCTCGTTGTTGCAGCAGCAGGTGGTGCCCTAGCCATAGCCGGACAATTCACTGTGGGTGTTGTTGCCGCCTTCTTGAGCTATTCCAAACAGTTTGCACGGCCAATAAACGAAATTGCTAACCAGTACAATCTGATTCAGTCGGCCATTGCCGGCGCTGAGCGAGTGTTTGAAGTGCTGGACGAACAGCCTGAGATTGTGGATGCACCGGATTCCATCGAGCTCAAAGATATTAAGGGCGATGTGGAGTTCCGTCACGTGTATTTCTCTTACAAGCAAGGCGAGCCCGTACTAAAGGATATCAATTTGCACGCTTTGCCTGGCCAGACAATTGCGCTGGTTGGGCCAACCGGCGCAGGAAAGACAACAATAGTCAACTTACTGACGCGATTCTACGACATCGACTCTGGAGAAATCCTTGTTGACGGGCATGATATTCGTACGATCCGAAAGGACAACCTGCGGAGATCTTTAGGCATTGTGTTGCAGGACACCTACCTGTTTAACGGTACAGTCAGAGAGAACATACGCTATGGCCGATTGGATGCCACGGACGAAGAAGTGGAGGCGGCAGCACGAGCCTGTGAGGCTGATGACTTTATACGGCACCTGCCCAACGGCTACGATACAGTGCTCGGCGAAGATGGCGGCTCTTTGAGCCAGGGGCAACGGCAGATTCTCGCTATTGCCCGCGTCGTGCTTGCCAATCCTTCGATCCTCATTCTGGATGAAGCAACAAGCTCGGTGGATACCAGAACCGAGGTCAATATTCAAAAGGCCATGCTTGCCCTAATGGAAGGGCGCACGAGCTTTGTGATCGCCCACCGACTTTCTACAATCCGCGGTGCCGACAACATTCTTGTGATAGATCATGGCCAGATTGTCGAGCAAGGTACCCATGCGGAATTGCTCAAGAAGAATGGCGCTTATGCGGCGCTTTCCAATGCGCAACTGCGACGAGAAGCCGAGATGCGGGAAAGTGTGAACTTGAGCGTGTAATTGAAGAACGCCCCGCCGCCCTGCCCCGCGCCACCGCACGGGCCAGGGCGGCAGGGCCCTTTTTTATCCTCTACCCTGCGCCTTTTAGACGATACCAAATCCGTTTAGAATTATCACAAAAATCACCACGGGCGAAACGTACTTAATAAAGACATATACCAGCTGGATATACCCCGGTTTCTTTCCCTCGCCATATCCCTTTTCAAGCTCACTCACAATATCCTGCTTCTTCAATAGCCAGCCCGTCAGGATCGCTATGGCCAAGCCGCCAATCGGCAAAAGCACATTTGACGAAAGAAAATCAAAGAGATCGAAGAAATTCTTGCCAAGGATTTTGACATTGCCAAGCGTGGCCCCTTGAGAAAGCGTCGCAAGGATACCCAGAGCAAACATCATGGCGCCCGTCAGATAGGCCGCCGTAGGACGTTTCATTTTCCCTTTTTCCACCATCCAGGAAACCGGAACCTCCACAAGACTCAGCATTGCCCCCATCGTCGCGATAGCGCTCAAAATAAAGAAAATGACAGTGAATACGGAGCCAAGCGGCATTTTGGAAAAGATAAGCGGCATTATGTTAAAAAGAAGTCCAGGCCCCCCTGCAGGCGATTCCCCAAAGGCAAAGACTGCCGGAAAAATCGCGAGCCCCGCCAAAAGCGAGACCACCGTGTCCGCCAAGGCCACGCGTGTCGCATTTGGAACAATCTTGGTGCTTTCCGGCATGTATGAGCCGTAGGTCGTCATGGTACCCATGCCAAGAGAGAGCTTGAAAAACGACAGCCCCAGCGCGGTAAGAATCGCGCTGGCCGTAAGTTTTGAAAAGTCCGGTCTAAAAAGATAGGTGACCCCCGCAAAAGCCCCCGGAAGTGTGAGGGCGCGAATATCGCACAGAATGAGAAGCACCAACAGAATTGGCATCAAGGTTTTGGTCACCCGCTCAATACCGCGGGATACACCGGACGCAATGATCGTCGTCGTCAGGCACAGAACGAGGAACTGCCAGAAAAGTGGTTCCCACGTGCCGCCTGCCAAGCTACCAAAGGTTCCTGCGTTCAGCACGCCACCTGTAAACGCGACTGCGATCGCCTTAAATATGTACGCAAAAACCCAGCCCGAAACATCGGTATAAAACGCCATTATAAAGATTGCGGACAGGAATCCTGCCCACCCGATCAAAGACCAGTATTTAGCCTTGGGTACGATCGAACCATACGCGTGAATGGCATTGAGCCTGGTTTTTCGTCCGATCAGGTGTTCCGCCACAAGAATTGGCAGGCCTACTAAAAAGACAGAACCCAAATAGACCAGAACAAATGCACCACCCCCATTTGAGCCAGTCAGGTACGGGAATTTCCAAATGTTACCAAGGCCCACTGCCGAGCCAAGTGTCGCCGCAAAAGCGCCAATACTCGATGCAAAACCGTCGCGAGTTCTTGCCTGTTCCACACCCCTCGTCTGTCTTGTCTGTTGTGTACGCTCCGTACGCATAAACGCTCCTTACATCGTTTCGCCAATACTATGAAACAGGCAATCAGATTGACTAGCTTTAAGAGCACGGAACTGCAAAAAATGTGGGTATTCCTTTAACGATTTCTTAAGTATTCTATCTGCTGAAACCCTGGTATCAAAAAATGGACCGCAATGAGTTGCGGTTATTACATTCCGAGTTCAAGCAATTGCATTCCGAAGGAATTTTGCGTTGAGGCGAAGCGTCTGGCGCCAATCGGACTTCCCATCGTACCAGAATTCGCCCACAAAAAGCCGCACACCCAACTCGTAGGCTGTGCCTGCAATCGAAGGAAAATCGACATTCCCTTCACCGTACTGCAAATCCCGATAGACACCGGGCTTTGCCTCCTTAAGATGCAGCGCCACAAGATGACCACGCCCTGTCCGCAAGTCGTCGCAAGGATTCCCACCATATAACCGTGCGGCGTTCGAGATGTTCCCCGAATCCGGATAAATCTGCAGATAAGGCGACTGAATTGCATTTACCCAAGTAAGCGCTTTGGAAACAGTGTTGATGAACTCGGTTTCCATGGTCTCAAAAGCGAGTATGACGCCCTCGCGCGCGGCCATTTCTGTCGCTACAGCGAGGTTTTGAGCAAAATACTGCCTCGTTGCTTCGGTAGAGGGTTCGTAGTAGACGTCGTAGCCTGCAATTTGAATTATGCGCACCCCAAGTCGTGCCGCCAGCACAATGGCTCCCTGCATGATTTCCAGACTGCGCTGCCGGACCGCTGGATCCGGATGGCCCAAGGGAT
>JAFIHQ010000188.1 GCA_017849315.1 Treponema sp. | reverse complement strand
CGCGGCACTTTAGACATTTCTGGCATCGAGTATCTCGTCTTGGACGAAGCGGACGAAATGCTCGATATGGGTTTTATAGACGACATCACTAAGGTCATGGACGCGATGAACCCAAGCGCAAGAATCATGCTTTTTTCTGCCACCTTAAGCGCGCCTGTCTTATCCATTGTTAAGGCACGGACGGGATCCATCGAAATTGTAGAGGATGCGGACGAAATTGTGCCGACAGATCTTGCAGAACAGATGTGGATCGAGGTTTTGGAGCGAGACCGGATAGAAGCATTGTCCCGCATCGTGGATAGCGAGGACGATTTTTACGGCATCGTCTTTGTTGCAACAAAAGTCGAAGCCGATACTGTGGCGAAGCGCCTTGCGGAGCGGGGTTATCAGGTGGAAGCACTCCATGGCGACTTAACCCAGGAGGCGCGGGAGCGGGTCTTGGGCAAGTTCCGCGATAAGCGGGTGACCATTCTTGTGGCGACCGACGTCGCAGCGAGAGGCATCGATATAGAAAAACTCACTCATGTCATAAACTGGGAACTTCCTCATGATTCGGACGAGTATCTGCATCGCATTGGAAGAACTGGGCGCGCCGGCAACACAGGCACGGCTATCACCTTCGTGACTCCAGACGAATACCATAGGCTGTTCAGAATTAGGAAAGTTTCGGGCAAGAACCTTAAGAAAGGCAGTATTCCCGAAATCCAAAGCATCCTGGATGCTCAGAAAGATCGAATCGAGGCAAGAATCCTGGAACGGGCGGATCGGAAGTCATCCATTGCGACTACCGTTGTTCCCGCTGATTCCGAAGGCGAGCAGGATATTCCAGATAGTCCATGGCTTTCTTTTGCACGGGAGTTGTTGGCAAAACTGCCGGCCGAAGAGGCGCTAAGTGCAGCTTTGGCGGAGGGTTTTGCATCGCAACTCAATCCGGAGAAATACCGCGACATAAGCGAAGTCTCAGTGGACGATACAGGTATCACGCGACTCTCCATCGGTGCAGGCAGAAAAGACGGGCTTAACCCGCGATCGCTCGTCTCTAGACTCAAGAAGCTTTCAGGACTCTCAGATCGTCAAATCGGAAGCGTGGAAGTATACAACAACTTCTCCTTTGTCACCGTGCCATACAGGGAGGCCGAAAGAATAATCGCACTCGCCAGGGCCAAAGGTGGTGTGCCCAAGGTTATGCTGGCAGACCCCAAAGAAACCGGTGGAAAAACCGGGAGTTCGGGCGGCGAATCTTATGGTGGCAAGAGGCATGGCGCAAGGTCGGGAGATAGATCGAGATCAGGAGACAGATCGCGGTCGGGAGAGCGATATGGAAGAGATCAGGCGCACAGGTTCTCTTCGGGTTCGTCCTCGCCGCATTCGTCGCGCACCTACAAACCGCGCAAAGACCGTAACACAAAAAAACAATAGCCAGATTGCCGAAAAGCGTACATAATTCCACAGGGGTGCCTCTTCATGCGGTCCCTCTTCGTGGGGCATCATGGATACCATAATAGGTGCCATCATGAAGGGGAGTGCCATGAACCTGTACTGTCCAGCCCTGTGCTTTCCGACAAAGAGGAGTAAGCGATGCAAAGCAATGCAATAATGGAATGTGTACCTAATTTTTCCGAAGGCAGAAATAAGAAGACTATAGATGCGATTGCAGCAGCCATAAGTTCGACTCAAGGAGTCAAGCTCCTCGATGTCGATGTTGGCGCAGATACAAACCGTACTGTCTATACCTTTGCAGGCGAGCCCAAGGCCGTTGTGGAAGCTGCTCTTGCCGCTGCCAGGACTGCGTACGAACTCATAGATATGCGCCGTCACTTTGGCGCTCATCCCCGAATGGGAGCTTTGGATGTTTGCCCCTTTGTGCCTGTTGCAGGCATTTCCATGGATGAGTGCGTGACCTATGCGAACGAGTTTGCCAAACGGCTCGCGCAAGAGTTACAAGTGCCAGTGTATCTGTACGAGAAAGCCGCAAGAACACGCGAGCGGGAAAGCCTTGCAAACATAAGGTCGGGTGAATACGAAGGTCTGCAAGCCAAGCTTGCCGATCCAGCGTGGGTGCCCGACTATGGGCCAGTAAGATTCGATCCAAAGTGGGGCGCTACTGTTGCCGGGGCGCGTGAATTCCTTGTTGCGTACAACGTCAATTTGAACACAAAAGACAAAAAGCTTGCCAACGAGGTCGCGCTCAATGTGCGCGAAGCAGGCAGGCTTGCCAAGAATACGGATGGAAGCACACTCAAGGACCAGGATGGAAATCCTGTGCGGATCCCTGGGCGGCTTGCCGCGGTGCGCGCAATTGGCTGGTATATCGAGGAATATCGCTGTGCTCAGGTGTCTATCAATCTCTTGGACTACAAGAAGACGCCACTTTGGGAAGTATACGAAGTGGTGGAGCAAGAGGCAGACAAGCTTGGTTTGCGTGTCACTGGCTCAGAGCTTGTGGGGCTTATCCCATATGCGGCAATTGCCGAGTGTGGAAAGCACTACCTGCGTAAAGCAGGCAAGAGTGCAGGTATGTCAGCCAAGGAGCTTGTGGAGATAGCGGTCCAGTCCCTTGGGCTCGCTTCTGTCTCAGCTTTCAATCCCGAACACAAAATCATCGAGTGGAGCCTGGAGCCCAAAGGCAAACTTGTTTCGCTCAAGGTAGACGACTTTGCCGACGAAGTATCTTCCGATGCGCCAGCACCCGGTGGTGGGTCGGTTGCGGCACTTGCAGGGGCTCTTGGAGCAAGCCTTGCGTCGATGGTCGGAAACCTCACGGTGGGTAAGAAGGGGTACGAGGCCAATTTTGCCATTCTCTCGGAGATGGCGGAGTCGGCTCAAACTATCAAAGACGAACTTATCAAGGCTGTCGACAAAGACACCCAGGCCTTCAACGCCGTCATGGCTGCCGGCAGATTGCCCAAGGCCACCGAACAAGATCGCCGCTATCGCGAAGCGCAGATGCTCGCGGCAAACGAAAAAGCAGCGCAGGTTCCCTACGAAACTGCTGAAGCATGTTTAGCTGCGCTCAAAGCCTGCCTTATCGCCGTCACTGCAGGCAATCGGAACTCCGTAAGCGACGGAGCGGTGGGGGCACTTATGGCTCATGCGGGCCTCAAGGGTGCAGTGCTCAACGTGAGGACTAACCTTGCTTCCATCCCAAATGACGCTTTTGCAAGAGAATTGCTTAGTAAATGTTCAGCGCTGGAAGAAGAGGCAGCCTCCAACCTGTCACAGATTCTGAGTATCGCAGAGACCAACATAGGAAAGCCATAAGGCCAGACACTGCCGCTATACGCTTGTGTCGTTCTGAACTTATACTGCTGTCATGATTTTTTCTGAACGCGCAAGTTTTGCAGGCGGTCTTAACGCGCTTGCAATTGCAAGGAAGAACCTTGCGGCAAGTGGGAGGAACTACTTCGATCTTTCCATGAGCAACCCGACCCAAGTGGGGCTTACTTTTCCTCAAGATGTACTGGCCGAAGCCCTCAAAGAAGGAGCGCGACATGGTTATGCACCGGATCCACACGGGTTGGAGGTGTCTCGCAGGGCCATTGCAGCGCATTTTGCGGGCAAAGGTGTGGCCTTAAGTCCAGAGCGGCTTTTCCTGTGTGCTTCCACTTCGGAAGCGTACTCCTATCTTTTTAAGCTCCTGTGCGACCCTGGTGATGCGGTCTTGGTGCCTCAACCGGGCTATCCGCTTTTTGACAATTTGGCCAAGTTGGAGTGCGTGCAAGCTGTCGGCTATGAACTGGACTATGAGCACCCCTTGGGATGGTCGATAGACTTCGAGCGCCTGTGTGCCAGGCTGGCTGGCGATCAGGAAGGTAAGATCAAGGCCATCGTCCTGATAAATCCCAATAACCCCACGGGCTCTTATCTTGACGAAACAGAACTTGAGGAACTTGTTGCCCTCTGCAAAGAATACTCCCTTGCGATCATTGCCGATCAGGTGTTTTTTGATTTCTCCATTGATTCCTCCATTGACCCGAGCGCACCTCCAGTAAACCTCTATGGATTTGACCAGGTCCTCACATTCGTCTTGGACGGCTTTTCCAAGCGTCTTTGTCTGCCACAGGTCAAACTGGGTTGGATCTATGTCTCAGGGCCGCAAGAAGAGGTCGACGCAAGCTCACGGAGGTTAGAAATCATAGCAGATGCCTTTCTGTCCGCAGGTACGCCGATAATGGCCAGCGCAGGGGCCTTACTCGCCTGTGAGAACGAAATTCAGACTGCCACGAAGGCTCGGATGGAGCGCGTTTTACAAATCTACAAACAGGAGTTGGAAGGCCCTTTGTCGCCACATCGGGTGTTGCGATGCGAGGGTGGGTGGACGGCCCTTGTTCAGAGTCCGGCCTTTGACGATGAAGAAGTCCTCGCCATTGGCCTTTTAGAAGAAAAAGGCCTCTATGCGCACCCAGGTTTCTTCTTTGACATGCGCGGCGGGGTTTTCTTTGCATTGAGCCTTATCATCGAACCGGAAGACGCACACAGGGCAGCTAGGCGTTATTTTGAGTTCTTTGACTCGTATTGCAGGAATGCTTAGATTTCACTAGCATATCGGCAGTCCCAAAGTCGGTTTTTTAGAACTGGCAGGTTAAGGTCGGTAGCAAGGTCGCGAAAAATGGTCGATGTTCAATCCATGAAGGACGAAAGACAGATTCCTTTACAGAAGGTTGGCGTCAAAGGCGTTCGTTATCCAATTGTGCTCAAAGACAAAAGCTCGCAAGTGCAGCACACAACGGCTGTTGTCAACCTCTATGCGGATCTGCCGCACGACTTCAAGGGCACGCATATGAGTCGGTTTATCGAAGTGTTCGAACAATACCGCTCGGATCTTTCCATGCCCCGCTTTTTGAAGATGCTCGAGAGCATCAGGACACAGCTTAAGGCCGAGACCGCATATTCTGACCTGCATTTTCCTTACTTTATTCAAAAAGCCGCGCCGGTAACCGGGCAAGTTGCCATGATGAGTTACGATTGTTCTTATGAGGGGATGGTTTCCTCCACTGAAAGAAAGTTTGTGGTTGGGGTGAGTGTTCCCGTGCAAACCCTGTGTCCCTGCTCCAAGGCGATTTCGCGTTATGGTGCACACAATCAGCGCGGTATTGTTACGCTCAAAGTAACCATGGACTCTTTCTATTGGATCGAAGACCTTATTGCGTTGGTAGAAGACTCCGCTTCGAGTGGTGTCTACACGCTACTTAAGCGCGAGGACGAAAAATTCGTAACAGAAATGGCGTACGACAGGCCGCGTTTTGTTGAGGACGTGGTGCGGGAAGTATATTTAAGAGTAGACGCTTTGCACAAGTTTTCTCAGTTCACGGTGGAAGCGGAAAACTTCGAGAGCATCCATAACCATTCCGCCTACGCGTTTGTCGAGAAAAACGATTTGGAGAATAGTATGGAGAATAATAAGGAGTCTAGCAATGTCTGACCATTATCCTGTCGAACAGAAGCCCAATGAGCTTGCGGAGCGTGGTACAAAGGGCGTAATGGCTGTAATTGGAGGTGCAAGCCTTCTTGTTGTCAATTCACTCTTGAGCATTCCGGTGGTCGGTTGGGTTCTGTCTGCCGGAATGGTAGGGCTTGGGCTTACTGGGCTCTTTGGCAAGACGAAGACGGACAAGGTGTCTGGAACTGTTTTGACTGCAGCAGGCGTTCTGGGTGGTGCAACGCTCTTATTGCCACATTTGACGCACAATCTGTTGGGTCTCGGCGGTTTGGGCCTCATCATCTACGGCGTAGTGCACTTTGGCAGTTTTGTCTCAGGCTTGAGGAAGAAAAAGAACGGAAAACGCAGCTAAATGAAGTACTATCTGGAAACCTACGGATGTCAGATGAACAAGGCGGAGTCTTCCGCTTTGGAAACGATTTTGCGTGAAAAGGCTTGGGAGCCAGCGCCGGCAGAAGAAGCAAATCTCGTTCTTATAAATACTTGTACCGTACGTGCCACGGCTGAGAACCGCGCCTGGGGCCGCATAGCTCAGTTTGCGGCCGGGAAGAAGCGTTTTGGCTACACGATTGCAGTGGTAGGCTGCATGGCCGAGCAGTACAAGGACACAATGAAGGAACGGGTCCCTGAAATCGACTACGTAATCGGCACCTATCAGAAACAGTCTTTTGGGCTTATCGCTGATCAGATTCAAGCCGGAACACATTTCGATCTGGACGATGAGAAGCCGGTTTTTCAGTTCTCCAAAACCTACCACGAACCTGGTGCATTTAGGGACTTTGTCCCGATTATGCACGGCTGCAACAATTTCTGCACGTATTGCATCGTGCCATATGTACGGGGTAGGGAAGTGTCCCGTTCGCCTGAGGAGATCCTTGCCGAACTGGACTCGCTCGAGGATTTAGGCGTGCGCGAGATAACGCTTCTTGGGCAAAATGTCAATTCATACTCGTGGAAGGACGCAGACAGGACACTCGATTTTCCGGCACTCTTAAGGCTCATTGCCGAACATCTTCGTGCCCGGCATGCTGGAGGCCAGAGCCAAAGCAAAGGAATTGGCTGGATCCGCTTTTTGACGAGCCATCCGAAGGATCTTTCCCCAGAGCTGATAGACGTTCTTGCGTCCGAGCCGGTCTACTGCAAACATATTCATCTGTGCCTGCAGTCCGGATCGAACAAAATCCTCGCGAGCATGAATCGCAAGTACACGCGCGAGTATTTTCTCGACCTTGTGGACCGCATGCGGGAGGCCATTCCAGGCCTTTCGCTTTCTACAGATATTCTAGTCGGCTTTCCTGGCGAGACCGACGAGGACCTTGAAGCAACCTTGGACGCAATGCGTCAGGTGCGATTCTCTTACGCCTTTATGTACTATTTCAACCCGCGGGAAGGCACTGCGGCGGTAAATCTTCCTGGTAAACTGCCCGATAAGGTAAAAAAGGCACATCTTGCCCGCGTAATCGAAGTGCAGAAAGAGATCACTTCGAACCTAATGCAAGAACGGGTGGGATGCGTCGACGAAGTTCTTATCGAAGGTCAGTCCCGGAGGTCCAGCAAAGAATTGGTTGCGCGAACTGCCAGAGACGAAATGGTGGTCTTCAGGGGCGAAATGTCTCGAATAGGGCAATTTGCGCGTGTCAGGTTGCTGAGCATCTCGGGGAATACCTTCAAGGCAGAAGAAGTGCATGAATAAGGCGCGTTTCCGCACAAGCCACTCCTTGAGCACAAGCCACTCCTCGATCCGTGTTTTCGTTTTTGGCCTCTGCGTCCTCTGGGTTGTGGTTCTGGCGATGGGAGTCTTTGCGCAAAGCACGCAAGGTAAAACGCCTCCAAAGATCACTGGTACCGTGACCCTGGCCCAAGCGCGCGAGGCGGTTTCCAAAGTCGTCGGTACGGATGCCCTGCCTGTTTGGCTTGATACCTACGCCCTCAGCCTGCCACTCAAGGATGCAATCGCGCTCTATAGCGAATTTATCCCCAAAGCTTCGGCGGCCAGGCGGGCAGAGTTGGGCAATACTGCGGGGGCGCTTGCTTCGCTCGCAGGTCAGTGGGAAAACGCCGCCAGCTTTTACTCCCTTGCTTCGTCCGATCCGGACGCGCTTATCAAGGCTGCGCGCTGTTGGCTCGCCTGTGGCAAACCGGATAAAGCAGCTGTTACGCTACAAAAACTGGATATTTTGATAGCCGGAAAGGACAAAACAGGCGCCGGTTCCACCGTATCGGACATGATAGCTCAAGAGAAAATCGTTCAAGGGTGGATCTATCTGTTTGAAGAAGAACCCGAGAAGGCTTTCTTGGCGGTCAAAGATGTCGCAAATACGCAAGGCAAGGGCCAGGCAAAATCGAATGTTCAAGCTCTAAGCGGAGCAGAATCGCTCTTTTTGCTTTGGTCGATTGCGAATTCGCCAGATTTCGCGTCGTTTAAGGCCCCAACTAAAGGTTTTGAGCCCAAGGCGCTTGAAAGCCGCCTCGGAACGGAGTACCCGAATTCGTTAGAATCGGCGCTCATGAAGCAGAAGTGTACGCTTCTGCCTGGGAACCTTCTCCTGGCTGGCCTGTATGGATCGGGCACAAACGTCCCTGTTGCCGAGCGCAGCCTTGCAACTGCAAAGAGCGCGAGCGACTCAGCCGGTGCAGACGCAAAGCAGACTGAGAAGCAGGCAGATACGATGCAACTTCAAGTGGGCTTTTTTTCCAAGAAAGACAACGCGCAAGCCCTTGTTGCAGTCCTTCAAAAGAAAGGCTTCCAGGTAAGTATAGATGAGCAAAAGACTAAAGAAGGGGAACTCCGTTGGGCGGTTATTGTCGCTTCACAAGGTGATTGGTCAAAGACCCAGGCAAAGCTCAAAGATCTGGGATACGAATCTTACTTGTTGCCCTAGTTTTGCTCTTCCTCAAGGAATGCGGCAGCGCCGCAAAGGCGGCAATGGGAGCGGCGCTCATTGCCGCACTCCCATGTGCCTACTAT
>JAFIHQ010000187.1 GCA_017849315.1 Treponema sp. | reverse complement strand
GCACCACTCACCTTGCTGAACATGGACTCACCAAAGAAGGCGCGCCCCAGGCTCACGCCATAAAGGCCACCCACTAACTTCCCATCCTGCCATGCTTCTACCGAATGGGCATAACCCAGCTCGTGGAGCCGACAGTATGCTTCTATCATATCTGGCACAATCCAGGTTCCGCGCTGACCTTTGCGCTCGATGTGGGCGCAGTTCTGTATGACGTATGGGAAGTCTACGTCTACTGTAATCCTAAAGAGGCGTTTTTTTACCAGTTTGCGTGCACTCTCTCCGATGTGAAAGGTCTCGGGTAGCATGATAAAACGAGGGTCCGGACTAAACCACAGAATTGGTTCGTCGTCGCTATACCAGGGAAAAATCCCCTGCCGGTAGGCAGAAAGAAGGGTAGGCGGGGATAAATCCCCACCTATACAGAGAAGGCCTTCTTGAGTTGCCTTATCGGGAGAAGGAAAAACAACATAATCTTCCATAGGCGCAGACTCCCGAAGACGCAGGCTCCCAATGTTCAGTCGATAGGGCTTACTCCCCTTGCCTTAAACATTAAGTTCTGCAGGCGTTATCAGAGTAGCCTGATCGGTAGCCGGCTTATCCTGCGCCGGGCCTATGATGTCGTCGTCGGCCGTTGGTTCAACAGAAAACACAATCTCGTCGCCCACAAGCTCGGCAATCGCGGTCCCGCCATGCTCGAGCCTGCCAAACAGGACTTCGTCCACAAAGAAGGATTTGATTTTGTCTTCCACAAGGCGACCGACATTTCGTGCCCCAAATTCGTGAGAATAACCCTTCTCAGCAAGGTAATGTACCACCTCGGGCGAGGTAACCAGTTTGACCTTTTTCTCAGCGAGCTGAGCTCTGAACATATCGAGGTTTTTCTCCACAATGCGCTCAATCATGGGCAGCGGCAGATTATTGAAGTGAACAATTGCGTCCAGCCTGTTTCTGAACTCCGGGGAGAAGGTACGCTCCACGGCATCGTCCAGCGCAGAATCGGTCATGGTTCGCTCGCCAAAACCGATAAGATTCTTTCCCACGTCTCGCGCGCCTGCGTTGCTGGTCATTATCAAAATGACGTTCCTGAAGTCGGCTTTTCTGCCCTGATTGTCGGTCAGCGTGGCGTAATCCATGATTTGCAGCAGAATGTTGTAGATGTCCGGATGAGCCTTTTCGATTTCGTCCAAGAGCACCACGGCGTGCGGTGTCTTGCGAATGGCATCCGTTAAAAGGCCGCCCTCTTCATAGCCCACATAGCCTGGGGGCGAACCGATAAGTCTTGATACAGTATGCTTTTCCTGATACTCGCTCATATCGAATCGGTGCAGCGCGATTCCCAGTTGAGAAGCAAGTTGGCGTGCAAGCTCGGTCTTTCCCACACCGGTCGGGCCGACAAAGAGGAAGTTGGCAACAGGCTTGTTTGAGTCTCTAAATCCCGCCCTGCTGCGTTTTACGGCCTTGACGACGGTGTCAATGGCAGCATCTTGGCCAAAAACGTTACTCTTGAGGGCCACTTCCAAACCAGCAAGTCGCTCCTTCTCCGAAGAAGAGACCGACCGCTCAGGAATTCTGGCAATCTTGGCAACGACGGTTTCGATTTCTGGCACTGCGATCGCAAGTGGTGCGTTCTCCTGGCTCTCGCCAGCTTTGTATGCCATCATGCGTGCGCGGGCGCCTGCTTCATCGATGACATCGATGGCCTTGTCCGGCAGCCGGCGCTCAGTTATGAACTGCGCCGACAGCCGCACCGCCGCCTCGAGCGCCTCGTCCGAGTACTGCACCTTGTGGTACTCCTCGTACTTCGGCCTCAAGCCCTTCAAAATGTCCACCGTCTCGCCCTCGGTCGGCTCCACGATATCGATTTTCTGGAACCTTCGCGACAGCGCCCTGTCCTTCTCAAAAATCTTGTTGTACTCGTCGTACGTGGTCGAGCCGATGCAGCGCAGTTTACCCGAAGTGAGCGCCGGCTTTAAGAGGTTGGACGCGTCCATTGACCCCCCAGTGACGGCGCCCGCACCTATAATGGTGTGAATTTCGTCTATAAAGAGAATTGCTTTTTCTTTCTTTATAAGGAGATCGATAACCTTTTTGATCCGCTCCTCAAAGTCGCCCCTGAATTTGGTGCCCGCAAGGAGCGCGCCCATGTCCAAGCTGTAAATCGTGTAGTCGCGCAAAAGCGGGGGCACATTGCCCGCCACGATGCGCTGGGCAAGACCTTCTGTAATAGCAGTTTTGCCTACGCCTGCTTCGCCCACATGGATAGGATTGTTTTTTAGCCTTCTGCAGAGCACTTGAATGGTGCGTTCAATCTCCGCCTCGCGACCAATAACCGGTTCCAACTTGCCCTGAGCCGCCAGCGCGGTCAGGTCGGTGGTAAAGCGCTCAAGTGGCCCTGGCTTTTGTCCCTTCTTCTCCTTAGTCCCTGTTTCTGCCTTTTCTTCGGAATCCTCAAAATCGCCAGATAGCTCGTCGTCTTCGGAATCGGCGATGCCGTGGGAGAGCACCTCCAGAAGCTGCAGCCGCTTTATGCCGAGCTTTCGCAAATAGTAGCCTGCATAGGTGCGCTCTTCGTCGTATAGCGAGACAATAAGGTCGGAAACGCCCACTTCGTCTTTGCCGGAGGCTTGAGACTGCATCACAGCGCGCTCGATAACAGCCTGGAAACTCGATGTTTGTACGGGCTCGACATTGCTCCTTACAACAGGCACTTTCTGCTCAAAATAGGCTTCAAGACCCCGCTTAAGCTGATCGATATCGGCATCGCAACTCTCAAAAACCGACCGCACTTTCTCAAAAGACAACCCGGCATACAGAATATGCTCAGGAGTCAGATATTCGTGATTGCGAAGCTTTGCTTCGTTATAGGCTGCATTGAAAATGGCCTGAACTTCCTGACTAACTTTCATACGTTACACTTTCTCCATGGTACATCGGAGGGGAAAACCCATCTGCCGCGCCAATAGATGTACCTGTGTTATTTTGGTGGCGGCTATGTCGTAGGTATATTCGCCAACAAGGCCTTTGCCCTTTTTGTGTACGTCGAGCATGATCCTGGTGGCGTCGGACAAGGACTTATGGAATATCGTCATCAGCACAGAAATGACGAACTCCATAGTTGTAAAATCATCGTTGAGTAAAAACACGCGGTATTCTCCAGGCTCCACCAGCTCCTCGAGCTGCTCGTCCCGGACAATGGTCTCATTCTGATTCTCGACATTCTCATTCATTCTGTTAATAAAATACTTATGAATGACAATAGAAACAAGGGATTTGGTCACCGCGGTGCGGCCATAAGGCAGCTTAGGTGGAATATACTGATGCAATAAGAATTCAACAAGTCGGAACAACTGGCACATAGCTATCTAAATCTGCTATATGCACTTGCAGGTGTTGTTATGGGACCACATACCGGCCAGTCGACTCTCGTGTTATCAAATTCGAGGGAAGTACTATTTTGTTATCTTTAAATGAATTACCATCTATCATCCTAAAAAGTAGATCAACCGCCTTGCTACACATCGCGCTGAAAGGCTGAGCTATGGTCGTTAGCGACGGGATGACGATAGTGGCGCTGCGCACGTCGTCCATCCCCATGACCGAGATTTCGCTCGGAATTCGTTTTTTTGCCCGTATGAATGTGTTCATAGCGCCTAATGCCATGAGGTCGTTTTCTGCCCATAGACCAGTAAACTCTACGGCATTGTTAAGAAAATACTTAGCCGCGTCTACTCCTGTTTCGAACTTAAAATCTCCTTCATAGATATTGCGGTGCGGCAGGGCGAATCCTTGGCTCTCAAGATACTCGGCGAAGCCCTTTTGCCTTTCCCGACATAGCGCAATATTCTGGGGTCCCGTGATTAGAGCGAACTGTGTATGTCCTAGATCTACCAGGTGCTTAGCTGCAGTTACTCCTGCACCGTAGTTGTCCGTCACAATAGTTGGAATATCTTCGTTTTCAAGAAAACGATCTATGATTACGGCAGGTATTCCATCTTTTTGCAGTATTCGAAGCGCTCGACTTCGGTCCGACACGCGCGAAAAGATAATACCATCGACATGTCGCCTCAACAGGCTTTGTATAAACTCGTCCTCGCTATCCGGCTGTCCGTGTGTGTTGCCAGTAATCAAATTGTAACCTTGAGCACGCACTTCCTCCTCTGTATATTCTATAAGACGCGAGAAAGTCTCGTGGTGAATTTCCGGGACTACCAGCCCAATAAGATTTCCGCGCTTTGAACGCAGCCCTTGAGCTAAGAGATTGGGCTTGTATCCTATCGTTTCTATAGCCTGTTCTACTCTTTGCCTTGTAGAATTCCCCACATTTGGTGACCCGCTTAGTACCCGAGACACCGTAGAAATAGATACACCCGCCAATTTCGCAACGTCTTTGATGGAAGACATTTGATCTCCTTTGCTCTCTCGGCTGCTCGAAGATCCCCAGACCTTTTTGGTATCGTTACCAACAATAATAACACGGTAGTATCAAATTTGTCAAAAGTGAAAAACGGGCAGTTTTTGGTATTTCAACTAAATATTTGTATGATAAATATATAAAATATTAAGAAATGTATAATTAAAAAACTTGACAGGTGAAAATTTCCATGATAACGTTTCCTTCAGTCTGATTATTGCCGCTCATGTTGTGTGTTTCTTCTTTATTAACAAGAGGTAATACTATGGCCGAATTGCTGGTCATGAAGGACATCTCAAAAAGTTTTTATGGGGTTAGCGCTTTGAAACGCGTCAACTTCGATCTTGAGAAAGGCGAAGTCCATGTGTTGTTAGGAGAGAATGGCGCAGGTAAGTCAACACTGATAAAAATATTGTCTGGTGCCTACCGCCCAGATTCTGGTTTCATAGAATTTGAGGGCAAGTCGATTGATGTCTATCGTCTCAACCCGCGCGCTGCAGAAGATCTTGGCATAGCCACCATATATCAGAATTTCCACCTCATACCACATTTGACTGTAGCCGAGAACCTTATGTTGCCTCAATTTGTCAGAAAAGGCGGGATGCTCATAAATTGGAAAGAAGTTAACCTGACTGCGAAAAGAATATTGGATGAATTAGAGTTCGATATAGCACTTGATGCCAAAGTCAAGGACCTTAGCGTTTCAAAAAAGCAGATGCTGGAAATAGCCATTGCGCTTTCAAAGAATGCGAAGATTCTCATTATGGACGAGCCTACCGCTGCACTGAGCCAAAAAGAAATTGAACTGCTGTTTTCCATTGTTGGCTACATAAAGGAAAGAGGAATTGGGATTATCTTCATCTCCCATAAGATCGAAGAAATAAAACGTATCGGAGATAGAGTAACTGTACTTCGGGATGGCTCCAGCATTGCAACAGTAAATCCAAAAGAGGTTTCTGCTGATGAGCTAATCTCTATCATGATTGGAAAGACAATGTCGACACGCAGAACTCGGCTTTCTGTTGGCGTTGGCAAGCCCGTGCTCAGTGTACGAGGGCTTCAGAATGAGAATTTTCCAGAACCCATTTCGTTAGAGGTACGGGAACACGAAATCCTTGGAATTGCCGGCGTTGTCGGTTCAGGAAAAACAGAGCTAGCAAGAGCATTGTTCGGTATTGATCCGACGGACACGGCTGAAATCTCGTTTAACGGAAAGCAAACTTCAATCAAGTCACCGCGCAGTGCGGTTACATTGGGAATTGGCTACTTGCCGGAGGATCGTGACGTTGATGGTCTATGCCTAAACATGAGCGTCAAGGAAAATATGACATTGGCAAATTTGGCGCAACTCCGTTCGATATCCTACAATCGTGTGCAGGAGACTCAATCTGTGCAAACAATGGTGAATGAGATAGCCGTCAAGACTCCTAGCCTTGGCCAACAGGTCAAATACTTGAGCGGTGGCAACAAACAGAAAGTTATTTTGGGCAAATGGCTCTTGGCAGATTGCCGGTTGCTCCTGCTCGATGAGCCGACGATTGGAATCGACGTGGGCGCAAGGAACGAGATTTATGGTCTGATTAGAAAATTCGTGATGAAGCCGGGCTGTGCGGTTGTCTTTATTTCAAGTGATATCGATGAGATTCTGGAAGTCTCTGCTCGAATACTCGTGATGTCACAACGAACAGTCGTTGCGGAACTTGATCCGGAAAAGAGTTCCAAGAATGAGATTCTTCAGTATAGTCTCGGAGTCAAGAGGAAACAGCATGAATATGAATGAGAAAAAGAATCTACCAAGTGACAAAGCGGCACGGGAGAAGCCCAAACGGTTTTTGAGGCGCGCGATGCAGAATCAGGCGTTTTCGATGTTTTTGATTTTGATCCTCATGTGGATCGTGCTGGCCTTTCTGTCTCCCTATTTTTTTACAGTCAGCAATATTTTTGAGATCACGCTTCAGACCGCTGTAATTGCAATTATTGCTGCAGGAGAAACCTTTATTATGCTAGAAGGTGGCATAGACCTTTCTGTCGGTTCCATCTTTGCTTGTTCGGCTGTTCTGGGCGGTCTGGTATTTCAAGCAACGCAAAACCTCTTTCTTACGATTGCAGTCACTCTAGTGGCAGGACTAGTCTTTGGGCTTGCCAACGGACTTCTGATAACAGGACTTAAGGTTCCGCCGTTTATTGCTACGCTTGGAATGATGGGTATTGCACGCGGTTTTGCACTTATCTTCTCACGCGGCATTCCGATTTTCGGACTTCCTGCAACTTACATGTGGATTGGTCAGGGTAAGCTTTTTAACGTTATTCCAATTCCTACGCTAATAATGCTCTTGGTCTTTATCTTGGCATATCTCGTATTGACCTATACGCGTTTTGGCAGATTCGTGTACGCAATTGGTAGTAACAACGAAGCGGCTCGTCTATCCGGTATCACAGTTAGCCAGATAACTATAGGAGTCTATGCCATTTGTGGGCTGCTTTGCGGCATAGCTTCGACAATCGAAGCGGGTCGGTTGGGTACCGTACAACCGGCTGGCGGAAATGGCTATGAACTTCTGTCCATTGGAGCAGTCGTCATAGGTGGAACGAGCACCTTTGGAGGAGAAGGGAGTATCATTGCCACCCTGATTGGCGCAGTCATAGTGACCACAATACGAAATGGACTGAATATCATTGGTGTCAATGCATTCTGGCAGCAAGTTGTCAACGGCATGATTATCATCGGCGCGGTCGCCATCGACCAGATTCGCAGACGCAAGTAGGCTTCAACCCGATTCGTTGAATCGGTATTTTCAGGTTTCCGGAGGAGCTTATGAGGAAAAACCGCTTCTTTGTTGCTCTCTTGCTTTTGATGGTCATGGGAGGCAGCGCTTTTGCGCAGTCAAAAACGATTGTCTTTATTCCGAAATCTACCTCGGCTACATTTTACCTTTTTCTGGTCAAAGGAGCAAAAGACCGCGCCAAGGAACTTGGGTATACTATCGACTACCAAGGGCCGGCGAACGAAGCTGACATAAATCAGCAAGTAGATCTTGTGCGCAACATAACCGCAAAAAAACCGGCAGGTATTCTGTTGGCCGCACTCGATTCAAAGGCTTTGATCCCAGCAGTCGAAAGTGCAATAAAGGCCGGCGTACCGGTGGTCATGGTCGATTCCGGCGTAGATTCGGATGCACCATATGGTTCCATTACCTGTGACAACTATAAGGGTGGGTACGATGCTGGTGTCCAGATGGCGAAACTCCTGAATGGCAAAGGCCTTGTGGCAAACCTTGGCATCCAGGCCGGGTCCGTGAGTGCTCAACGTTCTATGGGCTTCAATGACGCAATTGCGAAGTATCCAGGGATGAAGGTTTTGCCGGTCCAGTGGACGAACGCGGACGCTGCTCTTTCGATGAACATCGCGACTGACCTGCTGACCGGTAATCCTACACTTGCCGGGTTTTTTGCAGCATGCGCACCAACGGCGGAAGGAATCGCCCAAGCGGTGAAGGGCAAGGGGTTAGATAAAAAGGTAAAAATCGTCACGTTCGATCCGAGCCCGGAGCTTCTGCCGCTTTTTGAGAGTGGAACTATCAATGCGATAATCGCGCAAGATCCTTATCAGATGGGCTACGAAGGAGTAGGGATAATAGACAAGGTAGTGAAAGGCCAAAAGATCGACAAAAAGAAAATCGAACTTCCACCGGTTCTAATTACGCCAGAGAACTATCACACTCCTGAAGTACAGAAATTGCTTCAAACGCCGGATAAGTTCTAGAAGGACAAGTCCTAAAGTAGCATTGATGAGTCTTGAGCAGAACACAAAGTCTTGCACACGGGCCAAGCAGCTGTGCTTGGCCCATTTTGATAAGGTCTGGTTATGATGGAGCCATTTATGGGAAACTTCGTGAATATTGGTCTTATTGGTTACGGCTTTATGGGACGTGCACATTCCAATGCTTATTTGCAGGCATGCAAGTTTTTCCCCCACACCATTGAGCCACGCCTGAGAGTTGTTTGTGGCCGAGATCAAAAAAAGTTGGATGATTTTGCCGAAAACTGGGGATGGGAAGAGACCGAAAACGACTGGCACCGTGTCATTGAGCGCCCTGACATAGATATTATCGATATCTGTGTCCCAAATGATATGCATAAAGAGATTGCAGTTGCCGCCGCCGAGGCAGGCAAGATGATAATCTGCGAGAAGCCGCTTGCGAAGGATGCGACGGAAGCACGAATAATGTTGGAAGCCGTAAGAGAAAACGGCAAGCCCAATATGGTGTGTTTTAATTATCGAAGAGTCCCGGCAGTTGCTCTGGCTAAGAGAATAATAGACGAGGGACGATTGGGCCGGATTTTCCATTATCGGGCAAAATACTTACAGGATTGGACCATTAACTCTAACCTGCCGATGGGCGGATCTCAATGGAGACTCGATGCTCAGGCTGCTGGTTCTGGAGTAACAGGGGATCTGCTTTCGCATTCAATAGACTTGGCACTGTGGTTAGTGGGCCGGATACAACGCCTAACCGCTATGAAGAAAACATTTGTCAATAATCGGCCTCTCGAACGCGATCCTTCGGTATTGTCGAGAGTTGAAATAGACGATGCTTGCGCTTTTCTCGCCGGCTTTGAAAATGGAGCCATGGGTACCTTTGAATCGACAAGATTTGCGCGTGGCAGAAAGAATCAGAATGCGTTTGAACTAAATGGAGAGTTTGGTAGTATCGCATTCGATTTTGAGGACATGAATTTCCTCGAATACTATGATTACAGGGCCGATTCTTCATACCGCGGATTTACAAAGATCCAAGTCTGGGACGGCGACAAACACCCCTATATGGGACATTGGTGGGTCCCAGGATGTGGTCTTGGGTATGAGCATACGTTCATTCACGCAATGTCTGACTTTCTTTATGGGCTTGAGCAAGACCGCAAGTTATGCCCTGATTTCGAAGATGCGTATCAGACGCAACTAGTTTGCGATGCCGTCCTTGCGTCGGCAGCATCGGGAGAGTGGAGCAATCTTCAGGTTCTAGTTCCTTCTAACTAAGCAATTTCTAATTACGCAATTTTGTTCACAAAATTGAGTTGGTAGCGCTTCTTGGGTCGGCCCTTGCCTTCTTTGAGCT
>JAFIHQ010000186.1 GCA_017849315.1 Treponema sp. | reverse complement strand
TATAAAAACTGATTGGCACTTGTTTGACCAGATTTGGAGCTGCGGGTACCCGAGGGTGTCCATGGCTCCTCGACCTGGGTCGGCGCTTCCTGTTTTGGAGGATTCGTACTTGTCTGGCTCGTACCTGGAGGCGTCTTTTGTACATCCTGAACTGCAGAAACGAGCGCCAAAGGACTTGTCCGCACGTCTTGCGCAGGATTGGCAACGGAAGGTGGCGTCGCTGGAGTGGGGGCGGGTTTGTTGGCCTGAGTTGTAGTAGGTTTTGCCGATGGTTTGCTCTCTGCCTGCGTCTGAGGAGCCGCGACAACCTTGGGGGCCGCGTTGGCCGGAACTTGCGTTTTTTGCTGGGTAACCGCCGGCTCGGGCAATTGTATGGTTTCACCCTCTTCGCCGACATCGGAAGGATAGACTGAGCCCCGCCCTGATTTTTCCTTTACTGGGCCATCCAGATTGACGATTACCGTCCTATTGGAAAGAACCAACTCCTGAGGCGGGCTCATGGTCTGGGTCAGAAACGCCACCAGACCCAGTACTCCATAAAGGGCGACAGTCAAGAACACCGACTGAGTCCAGCGCTTGCGATCTTCTGAGCTGCCAGAACCACCAAACCATTTCATTGCGTGACTTTTTCCTCTCTTGTCATAAGGCTGACATTCTGAATCCCACAGAGCCTGAGCTCGTCCAAAACCGATACGATAAGCTGGTAAGATACTCCCGATCCACCTTCCAAAATGGCGTGCACATTGCTGATCGGATTCTCCTGGATCGAGTCCGAAGAAGTCTGGTTTGCCTGATTCGTCTTGTTTGCAGAGCCCTGAGGGCTTTGAGCCGCTCCCTGAGGGCTTTGAGCCGCGCCTCCTGAAGCCTGGGGCACCGCCGCGGGACCCATCGTCGCCACGACTTGTTGAAGGATGGTGCGAAGACCTGCCAGACTTGTCTTGTCCTTGTTGACGTAAATCTCGTCGTTGGAGAAAACGCGTACCTGCAAAACTGAACTGGAAGCGACCTTCTGTGCAGTCTTGGATTGAGGCAAGTCCAGGGATATGCCGGGCGCGGACCTGAAGGTGGTGGTTATCATAAAAAAGATGATGAGCTGCAATATGACATCGATGAGCGGTGTCACATTGATCTCATTCTTGGCTTGCATCCTCCGAGTACTCATACTTCCTCCGGATCGTCATCCTTAGCCTTGCCATTGGCGGAATTTATGAGAAGCACGAGGGAGTTGACCTGACTTTCCAGCTTGATGAGGATCGCGTTTACCCGATTGACAAAATAATTGTAGAAAATCATGCACGGAATAGCCACAAGAAGGCCGCCGACAGTTGTGATCAGCGCTTCCGAAACACCTAATGCCAGGGCGGTTGGGTCGCTCACCGCTCCGAAAGTGCCCAAGACACCAAAGGCCTTCATTGTTCCAGTGACCGTCCCCAATAGTCCCATCAGCGGTTCGATGCCAATTATCGTTCCTAAGAGTGACAGGCCGCTTTCAAGTTTGGGAGCCTCCAGGGAGGCAGCATCTTTCAGAATGTCACGCTGAACCATCTCAGGTTGATGCCTGTTTTCAATGCCGATCTTGAGCAGCGTCGAGAAGGGCGAAGTATTCTGATCGCAAATAGAAAGGGCTTCGTTGTAATGCCCCTCGTTAAGGCTTTTCTTTACGTAGGTAAAGAGCTTTTCCTCATTTTTTGAGATCTTGTGCAGATACAAGAACCTTTCAATAATGATAACGCAGGCGATAATGGAAAAGCCCACAATGGGCCACATGACCGGCCCGCCCTTGACGATAAAATCCAGCATGACAGACTCCTTGAGTAGCAACCTCTTTATTGTTTATCGGAAGTATATCGCCACACTCAACGATTATCCACAAGTCTGGCGAAGGGAAGCCGCAAACGCACGTGCACGGGTTGGGGCATTACCGACATAAGCCTCGATGTCAAAAAGAGCGGCAAGCTCGGCAGGATCGAGCCATTTTCGAAAAAAAGGGTCGCCGCAAATGCGGTCCAGCAAAGTGTTGGGCTTGCCGGAACGAACTTCTTCCCAAGCTGAAAGCGAATGTAGCCGTAAACGTTCGTGCGTGTCTTGCCGGTTTGCGCCGGCTTTTCCCATCGCCATAAGCACCCGCTCCGTGCACGCAAAGGGTGCATAGGCCGCCAAGTTACGCGTAATTGCGACTTCGTTTACGGTTAGGTCTGCGACAACTCGGGTAGCTGTGGAAATAAGCTCGTCGCAGAGCAGGAATCCTTCGGGAAGTATACTGCGGCGGTTCGCAGAATCGTCTAATGTGCGTTCTAGAAGAGAAAAGGACGCGTCGCCCCATGCAACATCAGAAAGGCTGGCGAGTTGTCGGGATAGAGAATCTACTTTTTCTGAGTTGATGGGATTGCGCTTAAAGGGCATCGCAGAGGAGCCTACCTGGTTTGCAGAAAAGGGCTCTTGGACTTCGCCTAGTGGCGGCGACTGCAGAAGACGCAGGTCAAAGGCCATTTTATGAAGGGCAGCTCCAAGTTGAGAAAGTCTTGAAAGCAGAGAGTAGTCCTGCAGGCGTGTATAGGTCTGCGTGGCAATGGGGAAGAACTCGATGCCCAGCTCGTTGCCCAGAGCTTGCTCAAAAGCATCGAGATTCTCCGCACCAAGGAGATCAGCATACGATGCCGATGAACCAACGGCACCTTTAAAGCCTTTACCCTTTAGGTTCTGACGTAACAACAGAATATCCTGGTAACTTATAAGGAGATCTTGCCCCCATACGGCAAAACGATATCCCAGCGTCGTTGGTTCAGCAGGTTGAAGATGCGTGTAGGCCATCACGGGCACATCCGCGTAGTGTTCTATTTTGTCGGAAATGATGAGCAGCAAGCGCTCCAAGCTGATAAGCACAAGGTCCAAACTCTCTTTTATCCGCAGGGCGTCGGCGTTGTCTTCAATATCCATGGAAGTAGCACCAAGATGGAGTATACCACCTGCGAGTGGACACTGCTCGGCATATGCCTTGAGTTCGGACATCAGGTCGTGATGGACTTCGGCCTCGATTTCGAGGGAGCGTCGCATATCGACATCGTCAGCATGGTGCTCCAGCTCATTCAGCTGCGCTTGCGTCACAAGGCCAAACTGTGATTCGACACGGGCAAGACTGACCCAGACTTGGCGCCAGAGCAGGCGTTTATGCTCCTCGGACCAAATGCTGCGCATGGCAGGGCTGCCGTAGCGCCAAGAAAACGGTGAAAGATACCCTGAAAAATCATTTCCTGAATGGTCAGTCATGCTTTGACTATAGCAGAAATCCTGGCAGTAGCAAAGCATAACTATTTTGTGCCTTGGCATTTTACTTTGAGTTTACTTTGAATCAATGCCAGTGCTGGAGGACGTTTAGAAGATGCAAGGCTTCAAGGTCCGACCGCGGCGGAATGGAAGCTCAAGCGACGCTTTTGTTCTCGGGAGGCATTATGAATAGTCTTAACAGCATTTTGGTGGAAGGTAACCTGACTCGCGATCCAAGCACCAAGACTTTGCCTTCGGGCAACCAGGTTTGCGAATTCTCGCTTGCAACCAATCGTGTCTATAAAAATGGCGATGAGGGATACAACAAGGAAGTTTCGTACTTCGACGTCGAGGCCTGGTCAAGGTTGGGCGCGGCCTGTGCACAAAACCTGAGCAAGGGTCGAGGCGTAAGGGTGGTAGGCAGACTAAAGCAGGACAGATGGCTCGATCCGGACGGAAAGCCTAAAGCACGAGTCAAGATTGTAGCTGAACACGTAGAGTTTAAGCCTGTTAAGCCAGAAGGGGAAGCACAGGCCAAGACCCAAGGCAAACAATTAGGTGATGAGGACGAGGATCAGGAAGAAGAGGACGAGCTTCCTGCAGAGTCGGTTGTCTTTTGACCAAAAGAATACGGGCTGATGCTCGTTGACGCTTCCTGAGTTGCAGCTTTGAGCAACTGCAGGAAGCGCTCCTTAGTCTCGGGGTTGCGCATTCGGGCGGAAGGGCCAGAGATACTTATGGCGCCTGCAAAATCGGACCCTGGCAGATGGAGCGGCATGGCATAACAGGTGAGCCCAACTTCGTACTCTTCATGGTCGACACTGTAACCGAGGGCTCGAGTGCGCAGAGCTTCGCGAACAACATCCTCTGGTTCGGTTAAGGTTGCCTCGTTGAATTTTGGCAAAGGACCCGGACCGAGTAAAGCACGGATATGATCCTCAGACAGCTGCGACAGGATGGCCTTGCCCACACCGGTGCAATACAGTGGAAGTCGATCGCCAGGCGAGACTCTCATGCGCAGGCTATGGTTAGATTCCGTGCGGTCCAAATAGATGGCGCTATCCCCGGCAAGACAGGCCAAGTTGCAGGACTCGCCTGACTCTCTTGCGAGGCGCTCCAGGATTGGCCGCACTTTTTCTACGATAATTGCACGAATTGGCACTCTACTGCCCAGTTCGAACAGGGCGAGCCCTAAAGACCAGCCTTCTGGCCGGCGCTCCACAATACCACGCGATTCCAATACCGAGAGGTACCGAAGCGCCGTAGCTTTGTTCATGCCTGTCTCTTTAGACAGTCGCGCTAAGCTTACGCTGGATCCTATACGGGCGAGATAGAACAGCAGATCGATCGCCTTGCCTGCAGACTCACTCATTGTTAAGCCTCTTAGGGCTGGTACAACCAGAAAAAAGCCATGGTTCTTGCAAGCCCGATCTCCGTGGTTCTGGTTGTCCAGAATAGTTCAAAAATAAAAACGTCATTTCAACTAATGGAGGATATAGTGCGAAAAACCAAGAGTCAAGCATATTATTCTACGTCGTGCGTATAATTATTGACGTCAAACGCCTTTCCTTGCTTAGCTTTTCGCGCTTAGGATTCTGCCTTTACTGACGCGCCGCGTTTTCCTCGGTGTAGAAGCCATCTTTCCAGTTAAAACGGGAAGTGCCGTCCAAAACCAGGGCATCCTGTGCGGCCTTGGCTACATTCTTGTAAAGCGCCTTGGTCGGATCCGCATTCGATACGTCCAAAACGAACTTATTGATGTGTTCCTTCCGCAGGAAAGGCGTGCGGTCAATTATGGAGAAAGGCACTTCGGGGACGACGACACTGTAATCTCGTCGGCCGCGCAAAATGTAGGCAGAACCATCCCTGTCGACAAAGCGCTTTGATTCGTATTGAGAAGAAAGATCCGCACGAATCCTGAAAAGTGGCGGATACGAGAACACCACTGGCATGAGCGCAGAAGGCGGAACCACCTCGGCGAGGCTCAAGAGATCCTGTTTAGAAATCTCCAACGGCGGAATGAGGCAGCGAACACCCTGTTCAAACAAAAAAGTCGCAGACCAGACATTGAAAGCATAAAGCCAAGGACCCGCAATAAGCTGTACCGGCATGCCCCGCAGGAAACTGAAGTGTCCGAGGTTATTCACGACGATCGTCTTAACACCTCGAGAAACCCAGTAGGCAACTTCTTTTTCGAGCCAAACCGAGTCCGCCTCCGGATAGTAAGGATCGAGCCACAGGATAAGCCTGTCACGCTTGTATGGTATTGTCTGTTCATTCTTTCTGAGCGACTCGGCGTTCAATTTGTCGAAGACCAACATCGCCTTAACGGGATTCAGTGCAAGCACGGCATGGAGGTCGGCAGTCTTGCCTACAAGGGCATAGAAACCATCGGGTAAGCCAGGCTGGCCTTTAGACGAGGGCTGGTCCCTCGCGGAAGACTGATCCTTCTCTTTTTGTTCGGGAAAGTGGGGCCATGGAGCACGATCCCTGGATGGGAAGGCGTGGAATGAATCCAAGTTATGAGGCAGAAATGGCTTATAGCGTTTTGCCATAGATGCGGTCTGCAAAAGATAAACTTCGTCGTTCTGGCGCCAGTCGCCGTCGAACTTGACGAGCATGCCGCTTGGGTCGCGCCGAATGCCCTTAACCTTGGCGGTTATACGGCCAGAATCATCGTGGCGGTGAACTCTGATGGAGTCGCCCTCGGCAAGGCCATCAAAAGTAGGCAGTAGTGCCCAGGGCTCGCCATCGATAGACCTGCTGTCTTTGATCTTGCCTAAGCGGATGCCCGTACCGCCAGCCTGGTTTGGATGAATGTAATTCGGCCGCCAGGCGTCAGAAGAAGCAGCATCAGAAGAAGCAGCCAACGCTGTGTCCTGCGATTCGCTTGTCACAGCACCAGGATCGGCCTCGACCACAAGAGGAGCTTGCATGAGGGGAGGCTCGGCCATGAGGGGAGCTTCAATAAAAAAGGTGGTTTTAGAACGCGCAAAATCAGCTTGCAGAAGGGCCTTTGCCTTGACAGTCGCCTTTTCGCGATCATGCTCCCAATTATCGATAAGATAACGATATGCTGACACCACCGTGCCCACATATTCCGCCGACTTCATTCGCCCTTCGATCTTGAAGGAGTAGACACCGGCCTCAATGAGATCGGGAATATAATCGATCAGTTGCAGGTCATCGGGAGAAAAATAGAAGCCCTTGCCTGTATCGGAATCATAAAGCCGGCGGCAGGCCTGCGTGCAGGCGCCACGGTTAGCACTTTTGCCCCCAAGATATGAGGAAAAAAGGCAGAGCCCCGAAGCGCTGACACAGAGAGCGCCGTGCACAAAAACCTCAAGCTCCATCGAGGTGTTCTGGCATACCGAGCGAATTTCATTCAGCGAAAGTTCACGTGCCAACACCACCCGCTTAAAGCCGAGTCTGGACAGGAAATTACACCCTCGTGCCGAAGCCACATTCATCTGGGTAGACGCATGTAAGGCCAGGTGCGGGAAGTTCTCCCGCGCCATTTTGGCAACGCCAAGGTCCTGGACTATGATGCCATCCGGCTTGACCCGATCGAGATATTGAAGAAGCTGATAGAGCCTATCGGCTTCACGGTCTTCAAAAACGGTATTAACCGTGACGAATATCTTCTTGCCCTGGTCGTGGGCGACTTTGAGCGCAGCCTCAAGCTGATTGAAAGCAAAATTCGTGGAGCGCATTCGAGCATTAAAAGAGCGCAACCCGAGATAAACCGCATCGGCACCTTCGCCAAAAGCGGCGGATAGAGCCTCTACCGAACCGGCAGGGGCGAGTAATTCAACACTTTTCACACTAACTTTATAGATGGTAATGACCTTCTGTTTCAAGATGGCAAGCCGGAGGCTGTGGGCAGAAAGGCTACCAACAGTTGCAAATGGAAGCGTTTTCTGTATATATTGTCATTCGTTACTTTACACTGGAGCAAATGATGGACCTTCGCACGACACGCAATATCGGAATTATGGCGCACATAGACGCCGGAAAAACAACAACGACAGAACGCATGCTCTTTTACTCGGGCAAAACATATAAGATTGGCGAAGTCGACGACGGCGAAGCCACCATGGACTGGATGGAACAGGAGCAAGAGCGCGGAATAACCATTCAGAGCGCAGCTACCACCACATTTTGGCGAGGCTATCAGATCAATATCATCGACACCCCCGGACATGTCGATTTTACCGCAGAAGTGGAGCGCTCCCTGCGGGTTCTGGATGGAGCGATTGCAGTTTTCTGCGCAGTGAGTGGCGTGGAACCACAATCCGAGACCGTCTGGCATCAGGCCAATAGGTACAACGTGCCCCGCATAGCCTATGTCAACAAAATGGACAGACTTGGGGCAGATTTCGATGCTGTTTTAGAGGATATGCGTGCAAAACTGGCAGCCAACCCCGTGGCAATCAATTATCCGATAGGCAAAGAGGGCGGATTTGAAGGCGTCATAGACCTTCTTTCCATGGAGGAAATCCGGTGGAACGAGGATGGTCAGGAGATGGCCCGCAACCCTGTAGCACCGGAACGGCTGGAGGAAGCGCGGGCCCGCCGCGAAGCGCTCATCGACGCCCTTGCGACCTTTTCGGACCAGATCACGCAGCGCTACCTGGAAGGCGAGGACATCCCGCAAGAACTGATTGCCTCGGAGCTGCGCAAAGCGTGCATCGCACAGAAATTGGTGCCGACGCTGTGCGGCGCTTCGCGGCGGAATATGGGGGTGCAGCCCCTGCTCGATGCGGTGGTGGATTATCTGCCGGCTCCGGACGAGGTTGCTCCTGCCAAGGCTTTCAATCCGAAGAAGGAAGAAGAGATTGAAGTGCCCTGTAAGCCCACGGGCTACCCGCTCGGGCTCGTTTTTAAGGTGCAATGGGACAGGGAAGCCGGACCTTTGTGCTACGTCCGCATGTATTCGGGTTCGATCCATAACGCCTCGACCGTGTACAACGTTTCGAAAAAGAAACGCGAGCGCGTAACGCGGCTCCTGCGCATGCATGCCAATAAGAGCGAACCAGTGGACTCACTCAGCGCCGGCGATATTGGGGTCATTGTCGGCATGAAACTGGCCCAGACGGGCGACACCATTGGGACCGAGGGCTGGCCGGTATTGCTTGAAAAGATGCACTTTCCGGAACCGGTCATTTCGGTATCAATTGAGCCTAAAACCTTGTCGGATCGTGAAAAGCTCAAAGAGACGCTCGATATTCTCTCGCGCGAGGACCCAACGTTTCAGACAAAGGAAAACGAAGAAACGGGCCAACTCATCATATCGGGAATGGGTGAACTTCACCTTGATGTCCTTGTAACGCGCATTATCAAGGACTTTAAGGTTCAGGCGCGCGTCGGCAACCCACAGGTCACCTATCGCGAGTCCATTACCAAAGAAGTGACACATACTGAAGAGTACAGGCGGCTCATTGCGGGCAAGGAGAATACAGCCAAGCTCACTATTGTTGCCTCCCCGTTGCCACGCGGTACGGGCAACGTTTATCGAAAGGCAGTGCGCGCGCCGCAGGTACCGGACGAGATCTTCGATGCGATCGAACACGGAATCAACTCGGCGTTCGAAGGTGGCATTCAATTCGGTTACCCTGCTGTAGACATTGGAATCACGCTCACCGACCTTGAGTACAACGAGCTTACATCAACGCCTTTTGCGTTTGAGGCCTGTGCCAACATGGCCTACGATGAAGCATGCAGGGCGGCGGGGCCGGTGTTGCTCGAACCAATTATGAAGGTAGATATCCTTACACCAAAAGAATTTGTTGGCGAAGTGATGAGCCTTGTTTCACAGAATGGCGGAATAATCCATGGTTCCGAAACGAAAGCCACTGCTGAGGTGGTGCACGTTGAAGCGCCGCTTGTGAATATGTTTGGCTTTACCACGAGTTTGCGCTCGGTCTCGCAGGGCAGGGCGTCGTTTAGCATGGAGTTTAGCCACTTCGAGCCCAAAAAAGAGCGCTAGAGGGCAGCTTAGGTTTGAATCGGAGAGCGTGACGGCGAACGTTACCTTCATGGAGGGCTTCTTAAGGCATTTTGGCCTTGAACGTAAGCCCCTACGGGAGGTTGCATGCTGTCTTGCCTTCTCTGTGCCTTTGCGTTCTCTCTGCTTGTGGCAGGGCCAGCGCCCGCCGCGCAGCCCGCCCCCGTCCTGCAGCCCGCCGAGTCCCTCCAGTACCAGATTGTCCCGCGCCAGGCCCTTCCCACCTCCTGCGGCTACGCGGTCTGCGCGGCTGCCATACGGCTCGCCGAATGTGACGTGGCCTTCGGCACCGGGGACGGCACCGAGAGGAGTGCCGCATACCCTGCCCCACCCCCTGACTCGAACCTGGCTGTAGACGAAGCACTTCTTCTTGCCCGCTATGGGGCTGTGGAGGGTGTGGACACGCCTAAGCGCCTCAGCCTTGCCCAAATCTCTTCCATCCTCGCCGATTTTGATGTGCCGTCGGCCACACTGAAAGGTAGCTTGGACAACACCATCCGGCCACTCTTGAAGCGTGGCATTCCTCTCATTATTCACTATGAGCGCCCAGTCCAACACTTTGCCATTGCCCTTGGCGCGGATGCTGACCAAATCTACGTGGCCGACCCGGCAGATGGCCTCACCTCGCTCTCCTACCCCGAACTCGAGCAAAGAATGTCCGGTTACTTCCTCGTGCCGCTGCCTTTTCTGCGGGCGCCTTTCAGGACGATGCAACTTCTTACCGTAACTTCAAACAGGACAGCGACTTCAAACGCAATGGTAGCTTCAAACACCACCGCGCCCACCAACATCGAGGCGGCAATCGCTTTTATCAAGGACCGCAACGCCTTACTCAAGACAAGTACCCCTGTGTCAGTACCCGGTGCCGGCCCTGCCCTTCAGAAATCCGGCCCCTTTGCCAATGCCAATCGATACTTGCGTTATGCCCTCGGCATGAACCTCGTGGCTCTTTCTCCTGAGTCGGAGTTGCACATTGCGCCTGGCATTCTTACAAGCCGCCTATCCGCCAATTCTCTTCCCATCGATCCACAATTGTCGTTTAATATGGAGACTCCACTTGGAGCGTCGTTCAACATCGCATTCAAAGCCTTGCCCTTGCAGCCCGAATTTGCCCTCGGCGCCCTCTATTGGACATCCGACGCAAATGGAATCTGGGCGTGTTTGGATACAAGGAGTACCGTAGACGGTTGGACATTTTCCCCTTATCTGGGGCATTATGCTTCTAGGCTTGTGAGCCCCGCCCTCTTTACCTCGAAATTCGGCCTAGGGCTAGAACTCGCAGATCGGGCATCCCATTCGAATATTGATTTGCCGACAGTTGAACCTGCTACCTCGCACAGCACCGGAATCAAACTGGCCAACATCGCGCTCAAATCCCTGCTCACCGTGGAATACGCTCTCACCGGAAGCCTCTCTACCTGTGCGAGCCTTGAGCAAACATTCCGCTATGCGATTGGAAATTCGTCACCTGCTTGGTCGCTCGCCACTTTGCAAGGTCTAGAGTCGAATTCAAGAACGAATTCGGCGCTTGAGCAGGGCGCTCGATTCTTCTGGGATGCGATGGTCAAAGGTGGTATCAGGCTCCCTATAGGGGATTTTGTCTTGAGCACAGGCGTCATCGTCGGACTCAGCGCATACGCGCCCAAAGGAGGCATTTATGTGAGCGTTCAACATTGAGTCGAAATGGTGCCTGGCAATCCCAGTAACCTAAGCAGTGACGAGGCGCAGGGATTCAATTCATTACAACGAAGAGGCGCGGCAACTTGACTCATTTCCGCTTAATTTGTTCTAAAATAACGAATAAATTTCGATTTTGCTGAAGACGTTTAAGAGAAGAGCTTTTAGATTACAACCTTTGAGTTTAGAAACAGGACAGGATGTATGCGCCAAGGAGCGTCTCGATCCTGTAAAGCTCCTCGACATTTTTAATTCCCTCGTTCTGACGCAGCTGTTTGTCCAATTCTCCGACATACCAGAAGAAAAGGCCAAACTTTGGGTCGATGCGGAAGGCATATTCCAAAAAGTCCGGTGCACGCCCCGCCGAACCAAAGAGCAGCGAAGGCACCGATTTGGCTATGTTCACAAAGCGTCTGAAGGCAAAAGCCATCTTGCCGTCGCGATAGTCCTGGATAAAGATACTGACATCTTCTAGAAGCATTTCCTTGGGCTTTTCATCGGCCTCGTTGACCCAGGTGCGGTGCACCAAAAGCTCAACGTTCTCGCTGAATACGCGCAGGAGGTGGAACGAACGGATAAGCCGCTGATCTTCAGTGCAATTGAAGTAGAAGGCGAACTCTCCAGGATTGCCAAGCACGTCCGCAAGGGCGATTGCACAAGATTCCCGTTCCTGACCTTCTGACGCCACAAGGGCGTGGAAGAGCTCAGGCGCTTTGCGTTCCGAATCGCTAAGCAGGGAATCGATCACAGAAGGCTGGGCATAATCCATAGCTGTACGATGTCGAAAACCTCACCTTTTGGTCAAGGGGGTAGCATCCGCACGCAAAATGGCAGATACTTTGCCCTATGGTGAACAGCATGAATGACATTCATATCGACACAGACGACGGAGTGGGTTTTGGATTTATTCCACCCGAGTTTCTAAAAGCCGGCGAAGACGAATATCGCATTAGAAACATTCAGTTTGCGGAACAAGGCAAGTCTCCAGAGGCGCTGAGACATTTAACCGCCGCGGAACTCGAAGTGCTTATCCGCAACCACAACACCTCGGACGACTGGAAGGACTTCTATGTCACCGATCCTTTCAACCCGGAATTATTGAGCAACAATTTTTTCGCAGGCCTTATCCGCTTAGGCAAACTCGAAAAAGTCTCGCTCGAACACCACGACCTCCAAATGTTCGCAGGCATCAACAATTCGCATATCATCTCCTGCGACATAGGCGACAACTGCGCCATCAGCAACTGCTCATACCTGGCCCACTACATCGTGGGTGACAATTGTATCTTGCTCGACAACTCCGAAATCCACGTCTCAAACCACGCCAAGTTCGGCAACGGCCTCGTCATGGAGGGCGAAAACCGCGACGTGCGCATCACCATCGATGTCATGAACGAAGCTGGCGGGCGCAGTATCTGGCCTTTTAATGGCATGAACTGCGCGGATGCCTATCTTTGGGCAAAATATCGGGACGACGAAGCGCTTATGTCAGCCTTTGAACGCATGACCGATGCCATGTTCGAGCGTCGTCGCGGGCGCTACGGCGTCATTGGCAAAGCCTCCGTGCTCAAGTCCAACCGCATCATCAAGGACGTGGCAGTTGGGGAGAGCGCCTACATCAAGGGGACCAACAAGCTCAAGAACCTGACGGTCAATTCCCGCGACGACGCGAAGACGCAGATTGGCGAGGGGGTGGAACTCGTCAATGGCATAATCGGTTTTGGCTGCAAAATATTCTACGGCTGCAAGGCCGTCCGCTTTGTCATGGGCGACAATTCATCCCTCAAATATGGCGCGCGGCTCATCCACTCGGTGCTGGGCGAGAACTCGACGGTCTCCTGCTGCGAAATCCTCAATAATCTCATCTTCCCTGCCCACGAGCAGCACCACAACACGAGTTTTCTCATTGCCTGTCTCATCAAAGGGCAGTCCAATATGGCCGCTGGTGCAACGGTGGGCTCCAACCACAATTCGCGCGCTCCCGACGGCGAAATCGAAGCCGGGCGCGGTTTCTGGCCCGGGCTTTGTACCTCGGTCAAGCACTCCTCGCGTTTTGCTTCGTTCTGCCTGCTTTCAAAGGGCGACTATCGTTATGAACTTGACATACCTTTTCCGTTCTGCCTCGTGGACAACGACTACAGGCGCGACTGCCTGGTTCTGGTCCCAGCCTACTGGTGGACCAACAATCTGTACGCTCTCATGCGCAACGAGTCCAAGTTCAAGGCGCGCGACAACAGGTTCAACAAGACCATTGGGTTTGAATATTCGCCCTTTGCACCGGACACTGCAGAAGAGATTCTTAGAGGTATGGAGCTTCTGGAATTTTGGACGGGCCGAGCATTCCTCAACCTTGATTCTGAAGCCCGCGCCAAAATAGCGTTAGGCGACGCAGGCCAGCCACTTCTTGCATACGCCGAAAACGTTGTCCATGACGAAAACGTTGTCCATGCCGAACAAAGCTCAGAAAACGTTTTAGCCAAGGCATTGCAAGACTTGGGACGCTACCTCCTGCAAAACCTCCGTGACCCTTTGCCCATGGAAGTCCGCATTTCCGGGATAGAGAATTCATCCAGACTCTGCGTTGTGCACAAACCATGTCGTGCCTGGAAGGCATACCGCGAGATGCTGCTTTGGTTTTCCTGCCGGAGCATTCTCGATT